>VXRD01000058.1 GCA_009838845.1 Gemmatimonadota bacterium
GTATTATTGACAGAGATCTATCACAGCAGACTGATCCAAAAAAAACCCAACGCATAAACGTCGGCTTTTGTGATACCCTCTTTTCTTTACTTCACCCACACTTTATACCTCTCGACGGATCGCAAGGCTCGCTGTGTCCTACTTATAGACCAAGCGATCAGTAGTACGATCTTGATCTATCTGTACATGTAGCCTTCCCTGCCGATGAGATACCGGTTTCCGAATAACGATTTCTACGTCACGCCCAAGTGCCGTCAACAAACGCAGGAGACGCTCCATGGAATATTCCCTAAAATCCCCTCTCAGGAGGCGTGAAACATCAGGCTGGGACAAACCCAGCAATTTCGCCGCCTCGACCTGCTTGAGTCCACGCTGACGAATAATCTTGTCAATGCGGGTGACAAGCTCCGCCTTTAACAAGTGAGCCTCAGCATCAGACCGCTCCAGGTCCGCGAACACGTTACCGCTGCCACGTTCGATTTTGATCTCTTTCGTCTTCATTGCTCTACTCTTCGCCATAGACGTCCTTGTTCAACCATGGAATACTTGTACCAGATCGGACGCTTTTCCCGACACTGTCGCGGGGTCGAGTGCTCCCTCCCCAAAGAGGCGCGGAAACGTCTGACCAGTCTTTAAAGAACGCGTTCGCGCATCCATGTAAGTCGCGCTAAAAGCGCGTCGGGGCGACGGCGTCGAATTGAGAGCCGAGCGGTGGAGCAGAAAATTGTGCAGCAAAACAGCCTCCCCTGCTTCGGTCTCCAGATCAGTCACATCCTCTGGCCCGGCGTACCTGGCCTGATCCTCTTCAGAAGTATAGTGCCGCTCATTGAGAATACCCAGATTATTGCTACCCGGCACAATCTGCATGCAGCCGCTGGCAACAGTGGCCGCATCCAGCCCTGTCCACACCGTGATAATCGGATTGGTATCAATGCCCCAACCCACGCCGATATCCTGATGCCAGGGCAAAATCGTACCGCTCTCAGCGGGTTTATTCATAAACATAGAGCGAAAAACCGAAACATTTTCGCCGATATAGCGACGGGTAATCTGGCGGATAAGGGGATGCTGCATATAAGTGAGAAAGAGAGGATCCTGTTCCAGATCATCGATACGTCGATAATGGAGCGTCTGCTCCTGATTCCCCAGCGTGCGATCCATTCTAACATCCGGCGTTTTGGGATTGAGTTGAAAACGCATATTTTTATAGCGGACACGACCCAGCATAATATCGTCAATGCGCTGCTGAAGGGCAGCGAGTTCTCCAAGCGACAGAAGATGCCCCAGGCGCAGATATCCCTCAGCCATAAACTGTTCGTGGTGCGAGTCGTCAAACGAAGTAAGAGGATGCACGGTGTGACCTCCTCGGAAATTGGACAGCTTGCGTGATTAGATTGACTTCCAAACTATCACCGGGACTTGCCAGAAGCAACTGAAAAACGCCTAGTCCTGCGAAACGGCCCTGCTTGACAGAGCACAGTTCTCTATATATGATGCCTGATACAGCAAATCGCCAAACACCAGAAAGGGCGTAAACCATGAGCAATGTGCGAGATTTCGGAGCCAGAGGAGATGGCATCGCCGATGATACAAAAGCAATTGAAGACACGCTGGCAAAAGGAGACGGAACCCTACAATTTCCAAAAGGTGACTATCTCATTACGCACACTATCAACGTGCAATTGGCCGACAGTGGGCGGGTGAGCATAGATGGATCGGGAGGTGCAGCAAAAATCCTCATGGGTAGTGCAGGACCCGCATTTCAAATCACCGGCACACACAGACGCTCGGCCGATCCCAAAACCTTTGAACTGCACGTCTGGACCCATGAAAGAATGCCCACAATATCAAATTTAGAGATCGAAGGCAAACACCCCGAAGCAGATGGCTTCTTGTTAACAGGCACCATGCAGGCAACCTTTGAAGGCGTACTCTTGCGGAAGCTAAACCACGCCATCCACATACGCGACCGCGCCCGCAACGTCCTTATCTCCCACTGTCATCTGCACGATAACCGCGGAGCAGGCATCTTCCTCGACCATGTAGATCTGCATCAAATCATCGTAACTGGTTCTCATATAAGCTATTGCAAACGTGGAGGCATCAAAATCATCGGCTCGCAAATCCGCAACTTGCAAATCACCGGCAACGACATCGAATACAACTTCGACAAAGAAGCGGACCGATCCGCAGACATCTGGATCGACACCAGCGACGGATCCGCCACCGTCCGCGAAGGCACCATATCGGGCAATACCATCCAGGCAAAACCCTCACCTGGAGGCGCGAATATATTGATGATTGGCCACTCTCCCCAGACGAACAACAAAGTGGGCATGTTCACCATCGCGGGCAATTTGATCGGCTCGCAAGAAAACAACATCCACCTCATCGCAGCAAAAGGTGTCGTCATCTCGGGAAACGCAATCTACAATGGAGTCAACCGAAACCTCCTGGTAGAACACGCGCAAAATATCGTAATCGGCAGCAACAGCTTTGACCACAATCCCGATTATGGTCCTTCGCGCTGCACTGGCATCCAATTTATAAACAGCACAGACAGTATTATGAGCGGATCAACCCTTCACGAATTCAAAGGCATTCAGGATGACGAAGACAATCGTCAAGGCCTGTTGGAAATCATCCGTTGCGCCCGGCTCACCGTAAACGGCTGCCAGATCCTGGACGGCTATCCCAGCGCGATATACGTAACCGACTCCGATGACATCAGCATCACCGGATGTACCCTGCTGGAGAGGAGAAAACAAAAAGAAACCGTTTCAACAGTTCGCTGGAACGGTATAGGGACTGGCAATTTGTTGAGCAACAACCGAATCGGAAACGGCACAGCAGGTGCGTTATCCATAGACGAAACTGCTGGCGTTCAAATCAGCCATAATCGAATAGACGAATAGACGAACCCCGCCCAACTCCCAAAATCACTACGAGCTTCGATTCGTTGATGAACTGGCCTGAACCAGTTTTACACCGCTCCGTTGATTCGCTAAGGAGGTAAATTGTCTTTCAAACCCGACCACTCAAAAGTACCTGGCGTCGTGATTGATCACAGCCCCGCCAGTACAAAACAATACGTGGGCAGCCCGAGTATCGTCATCATGCCCAACGGCGACTACATAACATCCCATGATTTTTTTGGACCGGGCACAAATTACGATCGCATGGCTGTATTCTGTTCGCGCGACAAAGGCACAACCTGGACTCAAATATCCGAATTGATCGGCCAGTGGTGGTCCAACCTTTTTTTGCACAAAGACGAACTTTATCTGCTCGGCACAAGCCGCGAATATGGCTATGCCGTAATTCGGCGATCTACGGACGGAGGTGAAACATGGACAGTACCAAAAGACAAACACACCGGACAAATCTCTACTGAGGATCGCTATCACTGTGCCCCAATGCCCGTCGTCGCTCACAATGGATATCTCTGGCGCGCATTTGAATTGGCCCATGGTCCGCGAGAAGAGTGGAAAGCGCAGGTTCTTTCCGTACCCGAAGATGCAGATCTGCTCCAGGCTAAAAATTGGCGATTTAGCGAAGCGTACCAACACCTCTGGTCAAGTTCACAATGGATTGAAGGCAATATCGTGATCACGCCAGATAACAAACTGGTAAACATCTTGCGCTCAAATGCACGAAATGTCTCTCCCGAAGAGATACAGGCGCAAAGCGATAAAGCGGCTATTTTGCATATCTCAGAAGATGGCAAAACATTGACACACGATCGGGATAAAGACCTGATCGATTTCCCGGGCGGCGGTGTAAAATTCACAATTCGATTTGACGATCAAACACAGCGCTATTGGTCACTGGGATGCAAACAAACCGATCCGCCGGCAAAACGAAACACACTGGTCTTGACATCATCTGCCAATCTACAGACCTGGCGAATCGAATCCGTGATCCTACACCATCCCGATCCAGAGAAACACGCATTTCAATACGTTGACTGGCAATTTGAAGAAAACGATATAATCGTGGCATCGCGCACAGCTTATGACGATGGCCTGGGCGGCGCGCACAACGGACATGACGCGAACTATTTGACATTTCATCGCATTGAAAATTTCAGAGAACGAACGATAGACGACCCGTCCCTAAATGAGGAAGAGTAACACTCAAGGAGAAAATAATGAAAACCATTCAGAACCTGCAGCCAGACAGGGTATTTTACAATGGCAACCTGATCACCATGGCCGATCACAAAGGGACTGCGGTTGCCGTGTTGAAAGGATCTATATGCGCTGTGGGATCTGATCGTGAAATTATGGACCTTGCAGGTCCCGACACCGAACGTACCGACCTCAAGGGAAAAACCATGCTACCCGGTTTTTACGACACGCATGGACATTTCCCGAGCGCGGGACTCGTGGCTGTTTCTTCGGTGAATTGCAATTCTCCGCCAATGGGACCCGTGGAAAAAATCGATGATATAGTACAACTATTAGCAGAGCGGGCCAAAGACGTACCAGAGGGACAGTGGGTATTGGGCAGGGGCTACGACGATACCCTGCTGGAGGAAAAACGACACCCGACACGAGCAGATCTGGATCGGGCTTCGCAGAACCACCCGATTTGCATCGTCCACACCTCGGGCCATTTTGCATCGGCAAATACATGTGCATTGAAACGCGCCGGAGTCCATTCCGATACGCCCAATCCAACGGGCGGAGTAATTCGCAAAGACCTCATCACAGGAGAGCCGGACGGCGTCCTGGAAGAAACCGCAATGCGCCCTGTGAGAAATCTGATCCCCCCATTGAACGAAGCCCAGTGGTTTGAGGGGTTGGAGATTGCAGTAGATGAATATGTCCGCGAAGGCGTAACCTCCGTAGTAATCGCTGGCTGTACTCGCCGCGACATATCCCGACTGCAAACAGCCATTGACAGCGGCAAGCTACCCTTGCGCGTGGTCTGCATGACCGGGAAAAGCAAGCCGGGGCAACAGTCGATTCTGGAGACAAGTGGATTAAAAACGGGTTTTGGAACAGATCGCTTGCGGTTGGGCGCGGTAAAAATGTTTCAGGATGGATCAATCCAGGGCTATACGGGTTATCTGAGCAAACCCTATCACGAACCATTTATGGGCGATGCCCAGTATTGTGGCTATCCGATGCGAAGCCGAGAAGCATTGGTCGAGATGGTGGATGAAGCCCATCGGGCGGGCAAGCAGATTGCTATTCACGGCAATGGAGACGCGGCGATTGACGATATTTTATCTGCCTATAAACAGGCGCAACAAAAAACGCCCCGCACAGATACGCGGCATCGCATTGAGCACTGTCAAACAGTCAGAGAAGATCAGCTCGATAAAATGCAGACACTGGGCGTGACACCCTCTTTCTTTGTTCAACACACCTATTACTGGGGCGACCGCCACGAAGCGATTTTCTTAGGAGCAGAGCGCGCGCATCGAATCAGCCCATTGAAATCAGCATCTGATCGAGGGATTCGCTTTACCATCCACAACGACTCGCCAGTGACGCCGACCAAATCGCTATTTTCCGTCTGGTCCGCAGTGAACCGTCTCTCGCGCAGTGGACAGTGTATGGGCGATGCACAGCGCATTGATTTGGAACTGGCATTTCGGGCAATCACTATTGACGCCGCCTGGCAAA
Source organism: Gemmatimonadota bacterium (assembly GCA_009838845.1). Taxonomy (NCBI): domain Bacteria; kingdom Pseudomonadati; phylum Gemmatimonadota; species Gemmatimonadota bacterium. Next base: position 5,637 of record VXRD01000058.1, read on the forward strand.
ATTTTGAAGAAGATGCAAAAGGATCGATAGAGGTTGGCAAGCTGGCAGACTTCGTAGTTTTAGAATCAAATCCATTTGCAGGAGATGTGCTGGCTGTAAAGGACATTGCCGTAAGGGAAACAATTGTGGGAGGCAAAACAGTATATCGAAAAACGTGAAGGTGGCTCCGGACTAAAAGTCAAAACGCGATCGTCAAACCCATAGGTGCCGGCTCAAAAACCACGCTATCAAATAGATTCAGAACCCAAATCGCACCGAGCACACCGATCAGCATATTCACCCGCTTTTCACTGGACTTGACCTCTCGATGACGCGCCTCCCACTCGGTATAGCGCGTCCCATCCTCATTTGTATATCGCTGGTTTACATGTTGAAATATATTCGTCTGATTGTAGTGATTGAGGGCACTCTGAAAATTCCGATACTGCATCCCCAGCACGACAGACGTACCAACCATTGCACCGAGAAATGCGTATCCCTTTTTCTTATACCCCCGGTAATACTGCCCCCATCCTGGAAAGACCAAAGACCGCATCGCAGCGGACAAGCGTTTGGTCTTCAGGCGGCGTGCGGCCTCCTCACCGTGCAACAAAGCCCACCAGAACGCGCCCGGATCTGCATTTTCAAAATATCCCCGGTCCAATCGGTTATTCAGGGCAAAAGCCTCTCGAAACGCCCAATCGGCATGTAGGGAATCCCCCGCCGCGAGATAGCAACAGCCCAGATCAAAAAACAAACGCGCGCGCGAATTCCGATTCATCGGCGTCAGCTTTGGCGAGAGTTGCGCCACACCTGGCACAGCCAACAAATACCCTATCGCACCTCCATAATCACCCTGTTTGTAGCGCGCTTCGGCCTCTCGAACATAAGGCGGAACATCCTGAGCACCTGCAATACCAAATGTACCAACCACTACCATAAAAACCAAAAACCACATCTCTTCTCCCCGATTAATTTGGATTTCGCCACCAATTCCCGAAGGTGAGACGACCACCCAACACACCAGCCCCAGTCTCCAGTCTCCAGCCCCAGATTTTATCTTATCCCCTCAATCAATTCGGATCGGCCTGGACAAAAGGCACCAGAAACGGGGGCGCATTCTTAAACAGAACTATACGATTTTGTGCATCCCATACATACACACCGCCATCATGAGAGACAACCAAACCAGCAGGATCCAAAGCCAAATCATCTATAATACGCCAGCGCAAGACAGGCTGTCCGTCAGCGTTAAAAACTATAACTCGATCCCGAGCCAGTACAAATACAGCCCTGGGACCACTGCCAACCCATACGGGAAAAACACCATTGGGCAACACAACCTCTTCCCAAACAGGCTGTGCCCCCATGTGACTTGTATCCGTTCGAAACACCTCTCCCAATGTCGTCACCATCCAGATATCAGATCCCAAAACCGCAAGACTTTGGATCGCACCTTCAATGTCCGTATCATAAGACCCACGTTCAATAATGGTATTTACATTAAATGAGAAAGCCTTTAACCTCCGTCCAATACCCACCCAAATCGTGCCATCTCGCGCAATCGCCATCGCGGTAGGCAACTCAGAATCCACAACGCGCCAGGCATCGTATTGCCAGGGAATCTCAGAGATGCTCAACTGAGTTGACCGAAACGCAGAAAACTGCACCTCTCTGGTCTCTGACAAAATGCCGCTGAGCAATACAGTGGGAAGAACGCGGATTCCAGCAGAGACCGCGACAACAGAAAGAGATTCCAATCGCAACCCCGCGCGGTTGGGCACGGACAGTACGCGCGGATCACCCTCATATCCCGTATGATCGACCTCGCGTATGGAAATGGCATCGGATGTCGCGAGCACCGCCAGCGCGGGACTTGCAAAAGTAGTAGCGGACGTCAAAGCTACAAACACATTCGGTGCCTCGACAATATTGAAATTGAGTCGCCGTTGATACGGGTATATAAACATCTCGCGACTATCGAGCACCACATCGCGGTCCATCGTATTCCGCAAGCGATACGTATATTTGCGGTTGCCTTCCATAATCACATCGGTAAAACTCGAAACTGTGGGATCTTCAGACTGAAAAATCACCTGCTCTGCCGCATCATCTACAGCACGCAACAACTCATAGCGACGGGGAACACCTGCCGCCAAATGCCAGTTGACAGCCGCTGTACCCTCTTCGGGCAAAAACTGGATCGTTTCCAATATCGCCCCGGGAATCTGCACCGAGCCTATGGTTGCTCTTGCTGGTTTCTTTTCGGCGGTTTCTGTATGCAGGCTATAACGGTGCTGTTCACCAGCCTGGATATCAAAATGCGCGATCGGCATCATCTCCCACACATCCGCACGGGGGTTCGCTTCCCGCGAAGGCGCAGGCAAATCACGCCAGGGAAATCCGCGCCAGCCATCGCGCTCGCTGCGCCAAAAACGATAGCGCGCCACAGGTTCAATACCCAGATATTCCCATTCGAGTACAACCGCATTCTGCTCCTCGTCATATCTCAGATCAAAGGGGACCACAATCCGCGAATTAGCCGGATCAGTAGCGAGATCGCGCCTGGAATCACACCCGGCCAACACCAGAAGACACAATAAAAAATATCTGACACTATTGCCCATATCGAAACACAATCTCCTTTGAAACACGACGCTGTGCATTTAAATCTTCTACGATAATTTTCACCCGGTTGCGCCCCTGTTTCGCCTTTGTCAGATCGACAAACTGATAAACCTGCACGCTCGGCTGTGTATCCACCTGTTCAAATGACATCGACACTTCGGGATTGACCTCCTGACCGGTCAGCAGCATTCGCAAACCCTCTACCTGTTCCAGAGCCGCAATCTGAATCGTAACGCGATAGCGCGTCTGCCCAAACTCGTCTGCCACCAAATTATACACCTCAAAATACAACCCCATCTCCTGCCCAATGAGAAATGCGCGCGTAGGCAAAGGCAGCACGCGCAGATTCTTGCGGCGAAAAGAATCATCCACATCCGTCTCGTCAATCTGAGCGGCCAATACCGGATCGCTCATCTGCAATTCCGAATCGCCATAAGGCTCAACCGCAAGAACCTGCCGCAACAAACTAACGCGATTGGCACTGACATTCTCCGCCTTCACCGTTAAATGATACGTGCCGGGCGGCACGGACAAGGTCAACAAATCGGTCAGCATAGCATCCGAATCAGATAGCGTGTCTTTCCGCACAACCGTTCGACGCGTGCGAAACGCGCGGTTTGTCACCGAATCGTACAGCGCCATAGATAGCGTCAAATCGCCTCTGCCGATCTTCTCCACATCTATCGGCAAACCATAGGCCACATCCACCCGTGTCATGAAATATCCCCCACGCGCATCGGCCACATCAAAATAAAATTCCAACGCCCGCGTTTGCCACCACGGTCGGTATTGCTCTGGCATCTCGCCCACAGCCTGCATATAAAACGTTTCCGGCGCATTTTCCTGAATCCTGGCAATGGACCGCATCCCTATCGGCTGGCGCAGCGGAATCGGCGCAAAATTGAAATGCCCCGATCCCATCTCATCCGTAAATGTAATCTCCATCCCCCCGCCAACCGTCACATACACCCACGATTCCCAGGGTACGAGACTATTATCTTCCCCAGAGGTAACGGGCAAATAACCATCGCCCATCGTGTGAGAATCCGCGTCATTTCTTCCCATCAGATTAAACGAATCGGCAAACATCGCACGCGAACTCCGCACAGGAAACACCGTGCCCACGAGCGCGCCCTCGGGCGGACGCGTGTACAACTGCGCGTACAACTCGTCTTTCACCCGCTGCACCGCAACACTCATTACGCCAGGCGCGCGACCAGACCGAGAGCGATAATCCGGCTCGCCATAGCGCAAATACACCTCACCTCGTCGATCCCATGGATACGCAGACCCTGCGAAATATTGCCGCGCCATCCACACGCGCTGATAGTGTTCTTGCAAACGCTCATTCACTTCTGTAGTCGGATCCAGATCCTTTTGCATCCAGAATCGATCGATAAAATCTTGCTTCTCCCCCTTAGAAAGCGCATTGTAGGTCGCGCGTTGAGCATCTGACAAAATAGGGGTTGGATCGACGTGCAACGCCAGCGTCTGTGCATCAATCCGATCCAAAAACCGATCCCAATACTCCGAAGCGCGCTCGTAATCCCCCGCCCGATAAGCCCACTGTGCCGCAACAGGCAACAAATCAAGCGCCTCTGGATGGCGTTTCATAAATGGCAAAATCTGTCGCGCGATCGCCTGCTGATCCTCCATACGCAACAACACAGCACCCAGCTTTGTCACCGCACCAACATCATCCGGCTCCAGAGACAAATAGTGCGTATAATACGCAGCGGCTGTTGTATTGTCCTGAGACAAAGCGTAAAAATCATCGCGCGCAAACCAGTCACCCAACAACTGATAGGGCGCGCTATACGTCGAATCAATCGCAATCGCCCGAAACGCCATATCCACGCACTGACTCGTCCCGATATCAAAATACACCGACGCCATCTGGTAATACAAATCTGCGCGCGTCGTATCCGCCTCTATAGCGCGATAAAAATACGAAATAGCGCGCTGCCGCAGGGCTGGGCGTCGCGCATAAACCCGCCCCAAGCCCTCATAAGATAGCACCTCACTACCCTCAAAAGACTCTGCCTTTAAAAATGCCTCTTCAGCATCGCTCAAAAGCCCGCGCTCCAGCGCGACCATCCCCCGATTCACCCAGCCCGGTCCATCTTGCGGCTCAGGCTGATTTGCCCAGGCATCTGTCTGAGTACCCGACTTAACTTTTGCCAATCCCGCGACCAGATCTGTGGCAATCGTCTGCGACAAATCGTCAAACCGATCCTTGCGCCAGACGCGCCGACCATTGGCACTGCCCGCCCACAAAATACGCCCAGAAGACGTATCAATCAGCCGCAGCGCAACCCCCACAGCATTGATCGCATTGTCCTTGCCCGTAGCCATCAAACTACCGCATAAAACAGCATCTACCTTATGCGACAACAACGTCCGGTCCGCAGTACTCAGGCGTGCGCCTATTGGCTGTGACATACCCAATCCATCAAATAACCCATCACTTATCATACCCTCTCTAATCAACCGCTCATACCCTCCCACCAGTGCTTTTTGCGAAGTGTGCAAAGGCGTGAATACCACCTGCAACGGCCATTCATCTGAACGCATCATCCTCCCGTGCCGATTGGCTTCCTGAAACCCGAGTTGCGACATTAAATTGCCCAGTGCAATCTCTCCTATATCGCGCTGGGCATAAATCCACTGCCATTTGACATCATCTCGCGCTTTGCCCATCCAAACCGGTTCCCCAGTGTCCAAATCCACAATCCGCACATGCAATGTGCGCGTCCCGGCATCAGAAACAAATCCGATCAACGCCCGATCTGCGCGAGCCGCTGTTTTTAACAAAAATAAATCATAATCTTTCAACGCCTGTTTTGTCTCCACCATCCCCTTCATCCTGAGCCGTGGAATCGTATCAGGCTCCACCAGTTCAAACCAGCGCCCCTGATAGGCGGGAATATCCCGATGGCGCATCAACTCATCCACCAATCGGTCAGCCATAAAAACCCCGTAATCGGGATCTTTCTCCGAAACCAACGGAAACACCGCCAGACGAGGAACCGCTTCACGCTGCGGCAACACTTCCTCACACTGCACCGCTGAGGAAAACACGAGCAATAAAATTGAAAAAATATGTCTCATTGTATTTTGCATCATGGCATCTCGGTCTTAAGTACTAATTGAAAAATTTTCAGTCTCTCGGACACTCAATCCCTCTTAATGATGTTATGCGAAATAATTAGCATATAAGTTTCAAAAAAATAGCCAATTAAAAACTCGTTGTCAAGACCAGATCAAATTGTTGGTGGATACCGCAAAAGGCGTTGGTGTTGCATTGAGCCGCGCTCTGATGTTTTGCAACCGCTTTAAGTAATTGTAATACGCCGCGGACCGATTGTCCTGCTCGCTGGTAAAACGGGCGCAGATGGAAAAGGTCTTGTGCGATCCCTGAGTTCACAGAGCGCGCGAACGCGTTCCTCTGTGGGCGGATGTGTGCGAAGCCAGCGCGGACCGGTCCTGGCATCAGAGGTATAATTGACGTACTCCCAAATCTAAAGCATTGGGATTATAGAATCTTGTTGCTTCAGCA
>VXRD01000059.1 GCA_009838845.1 Gemmatimonadota bacterium
ACCGATTCTATGTGGTTGATAGTACAGATGATTATGTCTATGTGTACACGAGTTCAGGGCAGTAAGAAATCCTCATGGCTCTTAAAGCCATCGCGCTCTTGTTCTTACGTGAGGTATCAGAAACCCTTATTCTATTGACGCTTCTATTTCCGGGATCAGGCGCGACGCTATAATACTTTATGATCATCCGCTTTCTAAGAGCGACTTCGACATCGAGTTGGTTTTTCTCAATGAGCTTGACTCCGACAAGACGCCCTTTAATGGATTTCAAAAGCAACAGATACAATATGCTACCGACCGATGGATGTCGATCATCAGAGAAGATGTCCCAGACTATACAGTTTCCCAGCTCTTTTCCCGGTTGGATTGCGGCTTTGCTCTATCTATGCCTCGCATTGGGGAGCGTATTGACGATCTGCGGATCTATATAAATGTCGAACTCCTAAACGTTAGGGAATTCTATGTTGGTGGTGTAAAAGACGAATATAAACCCGCCGCGTTGGGTGGTCCACAGGTGATTCGGTTCGATGAGCCTGCGGCCCTTCTGCCCGTCACCGGATGTATAAATTTTGATCGGGGGTGGGTTGATAAGCCCAGCGCGTCCTATATCGACCTTTTCCCCCTTGATCCGATACCCCTCGACCCGATGCCTCTCATAGCCCTAACCCTCCATGAAATGGCGCATGTGTTGGGAATTGGGGTTGGGACAGCGTGGAATTCCTTTGGCCCCGCCCTAAATTCCTCGAATGACCAACACTTCAATGGCCCATTGGCGATTGCCGCGTTTGACGCTGCGGGCGGACAGAACTACACGGGTGCAAAGGTGCCAGTTGAGCCGGATAGGGCGCACTGGAGAGCTCCTGTGCTCAGTGGCGAAATCATGGGAGGCGGTAGAGATAGAAAAGTGAGCGCGATTACGATTCAGGCCCTGGCCGACATGGGCTATGTTGTCGATGTCGGACAAGCCGATCCATATACCCTGCCTGGTGCCTCAGCCACTAAGATCGTAGCATTTCCCTATGACTGGATGTGCGGCGGCCAGATGCAGGGGCCGGTTTACATGGTTGACCAGCAAGGCCGGGTCATCCGCACTCTAAGCCACTGAAATGCGCTGGCGGGACGCGTTGGAATAGGTGGATCGGTACTGTCGGTAGTTTGAAATTACTTCGTTGTAGGCTATGCCTGTGCGGTGTGTATCAATTCTCAAAAGCACTTCCGCGCCGCCTTGATCCTGCTCATAGATGCACTGCACCCGGCAGAGCAAAGCACGTTGGACGATAGAAAATGACGCACAAAACGCGCTTGACGCACAGGTGGATTCGCGTATCTTGATCATTGATGAGATTTTAATATTCGGACCGTGATTCACTTGATATTCAAGTAAGACAATGGTTGGGAATTCGTGCTTTTTATGCAACTAAAAATAGGAGGGTAATATGTTGAATAAAATTTTCACAGGACTCGTTTTTGTCTTGCTCTGCGCGACTCATACAGATGCACAAGAGATGCAGACCATTCGCTTTGACGGCAGAGGCGCGTATGTTCAGTTGCCTTCTGGCATTTTTGACCAGGAGGAGAATGCGACCATTGAAGCCTATGTCAAATGGGAACGGTTCAACGAGTGGTCAAGAGTATTTGACTTTGGCAGAGAAGGCAATGCCATTGTGGTTCAGAACAATAAAAAATCATCCCAGATCAATTTCAGAATTTGGGACAATAAAGGGAAACAGCACGGTGTATCAGCCAAAAATGCTGTGCTTGCCAACACCTGGCATCACATCGCTGTGGTGTGTGGCACGGGTGGTATGAAGATCTATGTGGATGGCACGTTTTACGATGATGACGACTATCGAGGGGGATTGAATCAGGCTTATGGTGGCAACTACTATTTGGGCAAATCGAACTGGCCGAAAGACAAGCCGTTTGCCGGGTTGATGTCAGAGTTCAGGGTGTGGAATTATCAACGGTCTCAGAGTGAGATACGAAGGACGATGAAAACGGCATTGACTGGCACTGAAGATGGCTTGATAGGCTATTGGCCGATGCATGAAATTAACGCTGGGATGATCCCCGATTTGAGCAGGGGTTCAAACCATGCCAAAATTCATGGGAATATCACGCTGGAGAATATCAAAGCCATATCCCCTGGGTTGATTCGCGGTGCATCCGGGCAAGTGGTTGCCGCGCAAATGGGCACAGGGGGTGGTTCTGCGCTACCTCGCAGTCACTCGGATTATTTGGCCTATACAGTTGGGGAAAAAGCGGAAATCCCGCTGCCTGAAAATATCGATGGTATTGAGGCAAAGTATTTGGTGAACTTGATGTGGGGGGCTTATACGGGGCCGCAATCGAGAGTTATGGTGTTGCCAATAGAAGATGTCAAAACGGAGCCTGAGTCGGTGGTGCTGAAGCATAAAAGTGGTGGAAAAGTTAAGGATGAGCTCGAAATCACCGCAAAGTCCAGGGCGTCTGTGACTGAAATCGAATCGATAGTGATAGATGTGATCAATCAGACGGGGCGATTCCGCCTTGTGGAGCGTCAGATGCTCGACGATGTTTTCAAGGAGCAGGATTTGGGCGAATCTGGCCGCATGGCCAGGCCGTCGGCGGCAAAAATTGGGAATGTGCTCGGGGCGCAGTATATGATGAAAGTCGTCGTGACAGACTATGAAGAAGGTGTGTCAACCAAGAAAGGCGGCGGCGTTGTAGGCGTGTTGTCCCAGGCGGCAGGTCTGGGTGCTGTCTCGACCACGAAAAGCGAAGGTCGTGTGGGTATGAATTTTCGGCTGATTGATGCCAAGACGAGCGAATTATTGTTTACGAAGCAGATCGAATCGAAAATTACTGAATCTAACCTGACCTTCGGTGGCGGTATTGGTGGGGGTGGAGCTGTCGGAATAGGGGTATTTTCCAAATACTTGAAGACGCCTATTGGTCAAGCGGTGATCGCCGGTATCAACAAGGGTGTGTATGAACTGGTCAAGCAAATCGGTAGTCTGCCTGCTTCTGGTCGCGTGATTAAGGCAGAAGGCGATAAGGTGTGGCTCAACATGGGCAAGGATGTTGTGTCGCCAGGCGATGTGCTGAAGGTGAAGTCAAAAGGGGAAGAGTTGATAGATCCGGATACAGGGATTAGCCTGGGCAGCGATGACACAGAGATCGGTACGATCCGCGTGAGTCAGGCTCAGGAGAAGTTCAGCATCGCCTATGCGGTTTCTACTACTGGCCTTGTGAAGCGCGGGGACAAGGTGATTTCTACGATTCTGCCTCCGCGTATCGAGTTCGCAGACCGTTGGGAGAAACCCAGACGCGGTAAGTTCTGAGCGTATTGGTACGCAAAATATGGGTGAATTTTTGCGGTGAAAAGTTGGTTGATTTGGTTGCCGAGAAATTGGCAGCGCATAAATAACCGCTGTTGAAGTAGTGTGTCAAAATAGCTAAAAAGAGATGCCCCCCGGAATGCGTATTTCGGGGGGCTGGTCAATTTGGGACATTAGCCAGGTTTATTTTTTTAACAAGTGGTTATTTTTCAAGATCGTTTGACCGTTTTACTTTTTGTCGCCGCACCAGTAATGCGACAATCCAGCACAAGGCGGTGACCAGAGCCATACCAATAATCGTCTCAACCATTGCTATCGTCTCCCATTTTAATTTCATCAATATCTTTAGCAGAAGGTGCTGGTCCAAGGTCGGCACAAAGACCATATACAGACCGTAATGGCAGTTTGGGAGATGTTCGGGAAGTGTCTATTACCTCAAGATGTGCTTCCAGGTCCGGTACAATTTTCTCGATTAACTGTACTTTCTCTATTGGTGTGAGTTGTTTAGCCAAATGCAATACGTTCTGTAATGAAGCGTTTTGCAATTCCATATTGCGTCCTTTGGTTTGTTGATTGATGTTGTTCTGAAAAAAATAATATATAGACTATTGGATAGGCAGTCAACCGTGGGCTTAAAACGCGCTTTGCGAGAACGCGAACTGGATGTTATTGCAGCGGCGCACCCATTTTTTATCTTACAGCCCGTAAGACCCACTTGCAGAGAGCTTTAGCGTTGGGAAGCAGACGCGAGTTAGCGAGCGTTGTTTTGCAAGGGCTTCCGAATCCC
>VXRD01000060.1 GCA_009838845.1 Gemmatimonadota bacterium
AGACAAACCCCGTTCGACCTAAATGCACAACATAAATTACATTGTGCTGATAAAATATAATTCAGGGGGAAGTATCGCGCAAGTAGCATATTATATTTAGAAGGATAGAACAGTGGAGTAAAAAAACTGTACTGGAATCGCTACAAAAATCGTTCGCGATGGACTATAGCCCAATTTGACGGCGGGGAGATTGTAGGAGATTGTAATGGAGAAGATGGGTACACTGGGGGTGCTGACCTACCAGATTTCCCTGAAGACGTTTGGGATTATGATCGATCACCTCCTGAGGGAAGCTAATAAGCAGAATTATCAGTTACTGCTGAAAGTGGCCTCTAATCGGATTTCTCTGAACTCACTGGAAGATCAGATCCTGCAGATCCAACAGTTGATTGCCCGAGGCGTAGATGGACTTTTAATTCATACGTGGGGCGACGAAGAGGAATCAGTGCGCATTTTGAATGCCGTGAGGGGACGAGTGCCCGTGGTGACATTTTTCTATCCGACTCCAAACCTGAGCGGGATCGTGTTGGACTTTGTATCGGACTTTTATGGGGCTACAGAGCATTTGATCGAGTTGGGTCACGAGCGGATCGGATTTATTGGGCCGGACGGGAATGAGACCAACCTGATTTCGGCCAAGGCCAAGGGATATTTGCTGGCAATGCGAAACTACGGTCTGACGCACCAGTTCTTGTCCTCCAGGAATATCCGGACAGAAGGAGGATATCGCGAGAGCAAAGAGCTCGGCGACCAGTTTACGGCTCTTGTATGCCGGGACGATTATACGGCCATAGGCGTCTGTCGAGGGCTGTGGGAATCGGGTATTCGCATACCCGATGATGTGGCTGTGGTGGGTAATGGAGATATAGAAGTTGCGGCTTATCTGACGCCGGCGCTGACGACGTTGGCAACCCCGTACGAGGCGATTGCCCAGGCTGTTATGGATCTGATGCTGGAACAACTCGAGGCGCAGGCTGAACCTCGGCAAGTAATTTTAAGATCGCGTTTGGTTGTGCGGGAATCGTGTGGCGCTAACCAAAGCGAAAAATGATAGAAATATTGAACCTCAGTATTGAGTCAGGCAAAAAGGCGACCGAACTTTTATTCGGTCGCCTTTTTACATTTATTTGGGAAATCGAAATGGCGGCTCAATGTGGAGCCAGTTGATGCCGTTGAGTGCTTTGAGAAAGGCGATTAGATCCTGTTTTTCGGCATCGGTGAGGTTAAGGGGAGTGATCAATTCGTCGAGGAAGGGATTGGGTGTACCGCCTTTGTCGTAAAATTCGATGATTTCTTGCAGGGTTTTGATGCTGCCGTCGTGCATATAAGGGGCTGTGCGTGCAATTTCGCGCAGGGTGGGTGTTTTCATTGCGCCAAAGTGTTCTGGTTTTTTGGTTTGTGTATAGCGCCCGGGGTCTATGCCTTTAATGTCTTTTAAGTTGCCGGTTTTTTCGTAAGCGGAAAGATCGGCGCGATCCCAACTCGTGCCGATGTTGTGGAAGTCTTCGTCGGTATAGTTGAATCCCATGTGGCAGAGTGTGCAGCGCGCTTTGGTGCGAAAGAGGCGCAGGCCTCGGATAGCGGATGCGGACATGGCACCTTTGGGGCCGCCGTATTCGAACAAATCGTAGGGCGATTCGCCGGAGATCAGCGTGCGTTCGAAAGCGGCTAAGGCTTTGGCGATGTGGTCGGGCGTGATGGTGCTGTCCCCAAATGCGGCTTTGAAGTGGGTACGGTAACCAGAGATGGCTGATAAAGTGGCGACGACATGCTCAAGGGTGTTGCCCATTTCTGAGGGGCTCTGGATGGGGATAAGGGCCTGTTCTTCGAGGGAAGCAGCCCTGCCATCGTAGAAATAAATCGTGCCGTAGGCCCGGTTGATCAGGGTGGGCACATTGCGTGTGGGAGTCTGACCGTCAATACCTGTGGGCAAGACGCGGCCATCGGTAAAGGCACGGTGGGGCTGGTGGCAAGAGCCACAGGCTATGCTGCCGTCTCTGGAGAGCCGCTTGTCAAAAAAGAGGAGTTTGCCCAGGGCTATTTTAGTTTGGGTGATGGGATTGTTTTTGGGAATGCTGTTGAGATAGCGGATTTCGTCATGGCCCAATGGCACGCGGGGGATGTCGCCACTATATATAGCTATCGGAAGGGCGACCAGGAGGGCGCAGAGAAATGTGAGGCGGATTGTCATAATGAAGTGTGAAGTATAAAGTGTGAAGTGTGAAGGGTCCACCCAGTCTCAAGTTCCTAACCACTCAGCTTGCCCAACCACCAAAGTTAGTGCGAACGCCATTCGTTAATGAACTGCTGGCGCAGTTGTACCCCGTTCCGTCGATTCGCGTTTTTTACTACCGGGCGCAGCGAAAGCCAAAGTAGGCCATGCTGCCGTTGTCCTGAGCCGAGGGTTCGCCACCATAGCGGCGGGCACAACGCAGAGAATGGGGGGAAGATTGCCATTGCCCACCCCTGCGCGTGTGTTGGTAATCGAAGCCCTTGTCCGGCCCTTTGGGGTTATCAGTAGGGGCGTTTTTGTAATAGTTTGGATCGTACCAATCGGCACACCACTCCCACACATTTCCCGCCATGTCGTAGAGACCATAGGCATTGGGGGAGTGGGATTTGACGGCTCGCGTGGGGTAAGGCGTTTTGAAGATGCGTCCGTAATTGGCTTTTTGTTCGTCGGGCGGGTCGTCGCCCCAGGGATATTTGGCCTGGGTACGACCTGCGCGGCAGGCGTATTCCCATTCTGCTTCGGTGGGTAAGCGCGCGTCCAGATAGTGGCAATAGGCTTCGGCGTCGTAATAGGTGATATTGACAACGGGGTGGGTGCCGAACTCAGACATCCAGAACCAGTCTTCGCGCCAGTGTTCGGGCGAGGGATGGCCTGTGGCTTTTGTGAAGGCAAAGTATTCGGTGTTGGTGACTTCGTGGTCTAAGAGTTCGAAATCGGACACTGTGACCAGGCGGATGGGTTTTTCGTTTTCAAAAGTGCCACCCATAAGGAAGGTGCCACCCTGGATGGATATAAAACCGAGTTCATCGGGTTGGGGTGGGACAGATGGCCGCCAGGGCGTTGACGGGTCGATGACCACCCACCCCTTGCCGGATGCGTTCAGGCTTTCGGCGAGGGTATTGAGCAAGGTGCGAACTGTGGCTTTGTCGGGTGCTTCAGGAGAGAGATCGAGATAGGTTTTGAAGTGGCGATAAGCATTGGCGTTGCGTTTTTGATGGTGATAGAGGCGGCCCAAAATTAAATGTGTGGGCGCATGTTTGGGGTCAATTTTGAGGATTTTGAGGAATTGCTGCTCGGCATAATAGACCTCGCCGTCTTCCAGCGACATGCGGGCCAGATCGTAGCGTGCGGGGATCTCGGCGGGATCGCCTTGCGCGTTGGCAGAGGCAACAACCCCCAGCAGGAAGACAAAGGTGACGTACAGACGGGTAGGCATGAGGATATCCGTAAAGAATACAGTGGAGTAGATGTCAAAAGTTAAGGGGGTTGGAGGGCGTTGTCAAGCGGAGCGATTAGAAAAAAATAGGACTTGTTATTTTTTATTATGGGCGATATATTGTCTCGGGACGATATATCGCTCTTTTTTTAGTCTGAGCCAAATCAAAGTCGCTTAATTGGTGAGAGATAAGTCAATGAAAAAAAAACAAGCTACGATTAAAGATATTGCGAGGAAGTTGGGAATTTCTTATTCAACAGTCTCACGTGCGCTGTCTCCACACGCTTCGGTATTGGTGAAGGAGAGTACCCGAGAACTGGTGCGACAAACAGCCGCCGAGATGGATTACAGCCCCAATTTGATGGCGCGGGGGATTGTGATGGGGAAGACGGGTACACTGGGCCTGCTGACCTATCAGATTTTCCAGGAGACATTTGGAAACCAGATTGATCAGATACTGGGGACTGCTGTCGAGCATGATTATCAGATCATGATGGGAGTGGCTTCTAACCGGGTCTCTCAGATTTCAAGAGATGACGAGACTGCGCAGATCAAGCAGTTGGTTTCCTGGGGCATAGATGGACTTTTAATTCATACGCGAGGGGACGAAGGAGAGTCAGACCGTATTTTGGATGCTGTAAAGGGACGGGTGCCAGTGGTGACATTGCACTATCCAGCTGAAAACCTGAGCGGAGTCATACTGGACTATGTGGCGGATTATTTCGAGGCCACAGAGCATTTGATCAAGTTGGGGCACGAGCAGATCGGGTTTATCGGAGAGGATTGGAGTGAGTCCAGCCCGGTTTCGGCTAAGGGTAAAGGATATTTGCTGGCGATGCAACAGCACGGCCTGACGCCCAAACGCATACCTGTTAGCGATATTTTTGCAGAATCGGGATATCGCCAGGGCAAAGAACTCGGCGGTCGGTTCACGGCTCTTATATGCCGGGACGATTATACGGCGATAGGCGTTTGTAAAGGGCTACAGGAATCGGGTATTCGCATACCCGCAGACGTAGCGGTGGTGAGTAGTGGGGATATTGACGTGGCGGCTTATGTGACGCCTTCACTGACCACACTGGTAACGCCTTACGAGGCGGTTGCTCGGGCGGCAATGGATCTGATGCTGGAGCAACTCGAGGGTCGGAATACGCCTCGGCAAATAACTTTGAAATCGCATCTGGTCGTGCGGGAATCCTGCGGGGCGAAAAAAGATAAAAGATGATCGAAAAAACACTTGACATTGGGAGAAATTTTAATACATATTATTTG
>VXRD01000061.1 GCA_009838845.1 Gemmatimonadota bacterium
AAGTCTTTTGTTTGTTTTCCAGAATCTCGGATATCAGCCCAATAATTTAGATGATAGCTGGGTAGCACCCCTGCTTTCAAACCGCAGCCAAAAGGTTCGATTCTGGTGTGTAAAAACTTTGGGAAAGACGAAAAGAGAAGAACATATACCTCTCCTAAAGAACGTCGCGTTAAAAGATGAAGCAACAGAAGTTAGACGAGAGGCTGTTTCTTCAATCGGAAGACTGCGGTCTCCTGCAATCGTTTCTGTATTGTCTGAGATTTTAACTGATGATGACCCTAAAATTGTTTTACAAGCGATTCGGGGACTTCTGACCTTCAAGGATGATGCGAGTGTAAGTAAGCAGCTTAAATCTTTTCGCAACCACCCAAATGAAATGATTCAAAAGGTCATAAAGAAGGAATATTATTCGTCTGCAAGTAATACGCTTCCAAAGCAAGCACATAAAGTCTCTTATGATTTCTTGAAAAATGTAATTGTTTTAGGCGATGTGCGGAAGGTATTAGAGGCTGTGCCGGATGAAAGTTTCCATCTTACGTTCACTTCTCCACCTTATTACAACGCAAGAGATTATTCAATTTACAAGAGCTATCAAGAATATTTGGATCTTTTGAAGGAGGTTTTTGAACTTACACACCAAAAGACCAAGGAAGGACGTTTCCTCATTGTTAATACATCGCCGATTATCATTCCCAGAGTTAGCCGTCAACATTCCAGCAAGAGATACCCAATACCCTTTGATGTTCACAACTTTCTGGTCAATATGGGGTGGGAATTTATTGACGATATTGTATGGAAAAAACCGGAAACGAGTGTGAAGAACAGGAATGCGGGATTTTTGCAACATCGCAAGCCATTGGCATATAAGCCCAATGCTGTAACCGAATATTTGATGGTTTATAGGAAAGAAACAGATAGGCTCATAGATTGGAATATGCGCCAGTATGATAAAGAAACCGTAGAAGAGAGCAAAGTGGAAGATGGTTATGAGACATCAAATGTTTGGGAAATAGCCCCAAAGCATGACAAGGTTCATTCGGCAGTTTTTCCTGTTGAGTTGTGCAGGAGGGTTGTTAAATACTATTCATTCAAAGGTGATTTGGTATTTGATCCATTTGCTGGGAGTGGGACCTTTGGCAAAGTAGCAGAGAGTTTGAACAGATTTTTCTTTCTTACAGAGCAAGAACTAGAGTATTTTGACTATATGAAAATAAATTTCGCGGAAGCTGATGTGTTTGAAGACACAAAAATTGCTCCTAATTTTTTGACGCTTGACCAATTTAGAGAGAGGGAAAAATGACACTGACAGAACAAGTAGCAAAAAACATCATCAGAAAACTTCTCAAGGGTGAGGATTATAGAATAGAGATTGTGACCCTTATAAACGCTGAGTTTTTGCAATTTGCGATAGAATTTTTTAAGGAAGTGGTTTTTGCAAAATTCAATGATCAAACAGTAACGGCTGATTGGTATAAAAGAAAATTTCTCGATCATGAACTTCCCACAAAAGATATAGCCATAAACTCTGGATTAAACATGAAAACCATTGATAATATGTATAATTCGGTTGCGAGACAGGTAGTGATAGATGCGTCAAATAATCATTATGATACTTTGTATAAGTCCATTAAGAGTCTTGTCGATTCGGGTGAAGAACTCGAATTGACATTGACGCTAAAATTCCGAGATGTGAGCGTGGATTTGAATGTTAGTGAGACATTGATTGTCATTAACACTCTTGCCGTTAAAAGGGCTGCTTTAAGAGGTGGGTTGTGGAGCACTGCCGGAAAAAGAGTTGAAAAGCCTCTCATGCAAACATTATGCAAGTTATACAGAGTGCCTGAAGAAAATTATACGTCTGATTTGCAGGAGATAGATGGTCAAGAAGGCTTTACTCGTGAGATAGATTTTTACCTAATTAAAGATGGCGAAAATTATAAATGTGAAGTAAAACTGATGGGAAAAGGCAACCCTGAGAGTGCAGATTCGGCTTTCGCAAGGAAGAGCAAGGTCTTTATTGCTGACACGCTCTCTGAAACAAACAAGATGCAATTGGATAGTGAGAAAATAGAGTGGGTCGAATTAAGAGATGTACAAGGCTTTCAAAGATTTAAGACCGTACTGGAAAACCTTGGTATACCGTTTACAGATATTGATATAGGGAACTTGGAAAGGGATGTCGAGAGGATATTTAATGAAATTTTTGTAGCGAGATTGCTTTAATTGTGGCAGAAATATACCTTCCTGGGGGCTTCCCAGATGGCCGGGACAACCCCAACCACCGTCTTCAAAAAGGCTGTGCTTGAATGGCTGAGGAATCCAGACCTTGAAACAATGGTCAGCAGTCTGCACCAATTTATCCAAAAAGATCAAGCATGAGGTTATATCTTGTAAATAATGGCTGTATAGCGGATAATCCATCTGCCCAAAACAGTGAACTGTACGATAGCTTTGAAGCAGAGCAAATGGTTTGGCATTTTATTGGTCGGCGGCTTCCTGTTGGAACGGGTATCGCATCGTCCAATGCATCAACTGCTCGCGTGCAACAGTGCTTTGTTGGTGCCTTTTGTTATCCGGATGGGGTATCTGGCCCTGATGGATTTAGGGTGATTTAATTATCCTGCAAGCATGGATGATTTTGCAAGAAGTTCCTTTCTGTCGCGTCCATACGCAAGTTGAAATACTCTTTCACGGCCACCCACCGTTTTATATACTCGCACTGAAAGGATTCATTCGGTGGCAACCAGTTTGCGGGGTCTCTATCTCCTTTAGACCGATTGGCAGATGCAGAAACAGCGATCAATGAATGTTCATTCGTCAAGTCATTCGCAAATGCTTCTCTTTGTTCTGGAGTCCAGGTATCTGCGCCACTTCGATGGGCTTCAGACAGCGGAATGAAGTGGTCTATGTCCAATCGACTCGGATCGGTAAAAATCTGTCCTGTGTACAGATCCAGCCATTCGCCTGATACGACCCGACATCCTCTATCGTCGAGAACGACGGGTTGCAAACTTTCGGATATTAGAACTTCCTGTCGTGTGTCCTGGCAATCACCATCAGCATCAACCCAATGCTTGTAAAGGTCGCGGTCATAAGGAATGACAGGCGCACCAATCTCGATATAAAACGTATCTACTTTTGAGACGTATATGGTGTCCCGGATGGTAGTAAAAACGGTATCTATTTTTGCTACATAAATGGTATCAGACGGGGCATATATGGTGTCTGTTTTCGTTACATAAATGGTATCAGTACGCGCTGGTGCAGGTGGGCCTTGCTTGCCAAAGTTTTGTACTAAAATTAAGAAGTCTTGAAAATCCACGTCTCCATCTAAATCAAGATCGCCGTCAATAGCTTCTGCAATATTGGCTGTTGCCATAATAAGCAATAGGCAACCAACAATTCTTTTTAACATCCAGTGGCATCCTTTCGTAGAAAAGAAAAAATAATGAAACCTTGCTGTCAAAACTGTCACTTTCTGGCTAAGGATTATGTTGCTGCTAATGGACAAATGCTTTCTTTCTCATGGGATGAAGAAGAACGGAAAAATTTCAAAATCAAAAAGCACTATAGTGCCAAATGTCATAAGGGCGTTTGGGACACAGGAGTTGACCCAACACTTAAAGGCAAACTCCAAGAAGTTTTGTTGGAAGGCCGGAAGAACGACTGTTTCTTTATCGAATATCAGCCAAGCATGTTATTTTCAGCAGCTGATGAACGATTTCGGATTCTCAACGACCACCGTCAATTAAAACGCAGTCATCTGTTCACACAAATCGGTTTGGTAATTGCGGCTTTCGGCTTATTTGCGAATATCGTCATAGAAATACTCAAGTCTTTGGGGATTATGTAAAAAGACCATTGAGCGGTCGGGACTGTCTCTATTACAAAAAAGATGGGTATTACAACGTGCAAAATGTTATACATTTTTCATGCTCTGATTCGGTGAAATCAGAGGGGTTGGCTTATGTGAAAGTCGGTGACAAGATAGGGCATATCGACAAGGCAGGGAAGATTGTTATTAACCCACAGTTTGACGATGTTGGGAATTGTCGTACTCAAGGCGATTTGAACCCTTGACTTTTCGAGGTAGCGCATTATATCTTTTTGATGCTTGTTTGTTACAACTGGCCGGTAAGAGGTGAGACTTACCGGCTTTTTTTAAATTGGGCATTGACATGGTGAAGATTGAACATATCCTTGAAAGGCTGGACAACTGGACAGATTACGATGAGGCGCAAATCCGGCTGCTCCTGGGGGTCAATCAGAAAAAGGCGGGTATATCGAGGTGGGCCGCGAACAAGCTCATAGACGGACTGTATCCGGGCCACACATACCAAATTTTCGCATCCAGATAAAGGCGTATTTGTAGAGTTTGAATTGAGTGAGCGAGAAGGAGGCCACACTTTGAAAACAGAAACCGCCTGCGCGAATTGCGATGCATTGAAAAGGAAGCTGCGTGAAACATCTGATATTTTGATGAGGGAACGCGCAGGTCGTTTTGCATCAAAGGCGGCGGGGGATTTTGGCGATACAGCTTTGCGAGCAGAGGAACTATATCGGGATGGGGAACCAAAAGACGAACTTTCGGCGCGGATCCGCCTGTTACCTTTGCGGGCAAAAATGATTGAGATTGAGGAACGCACCGAGAACATCAAAGCACAAAGGGGATTGATAAACGCCAGGACAGACCAGGCCGTTCTCAATCAACATCTGACGCGCCAGAAGATCAGGAAAATGGAATTGGAGAATTGAGCAATGATCGAGCTTTACAGAACGGAGCTACCTTTTTACAGAACTTTTTGGACTTGACCCCATTTTTTTAAATCGCGGTATCAGCATAAACAAGAGAGGACGAATGATATGTTATTGAATAAAGCAGACATGAAACACTGTGCCCTTATGGTGGTTGTCAATAATGAACTGTACAAGCCTGGTAAAGAGACGCCCTATGACGCGGCACGTTTCGCTTGGCCGGTTAATCTGCGTAGAGCCGAGAAAGTAGAAATCGTGCTGGTGAGCTATCATCGAAGCATCATTGAGGTCTTCTTTGTTGATGAGTGGTTGCCTGCCACTAAAGAACACTTTCCTGAATTCACAAATGAAATAGAGTCAAACAGATTTGGATTTGTAGGCCGTCTGGCAGATGAAGAAATCAGAAAGTATTACACTGGCAGACGGACTGGAGATGATGTGAGGTGTCACGGAAGCGGCTTCAGGTATTTGCCATAAAGAAAAGGATATGGGGCGTCAAGATGTTGTGGTTTTGATGCTCGATCAGGCAGCCTTAATTTTACCAGTAATCTAATTTACCTGGGGCATTAGCGACCGGGCTGGTCGGGGAATCCATATTTAATTTTGGGGCGTTTCGATCCACTTTTTGTCGCCTGGGATATGATTGGGCACAAATCGCTGTGTTTCAAGGCGTTGTCTGAAATTCTGTCCCCATGGGGCATTTGAAGTGAACGTTTTTGTCGCCAGGGAAATAAAAAAGGCCGCTGATCATTTGCAGATCGGGAGCCTTTACAAAAGGAGATAAAAAAATTGAATGCCGAGACTAAAAAACAGTTCAAGCGGGTAAGGCGGACGGTATGGGATGCAGTAGAGGAATTGACGCAAGGACGAAAGGATTTTGAATTTTCGCCCAAAGATGTTGAATTGCATATCGCAGAAAAAGAGCCGATGTTCAAGCTGTCCAACGTGTCGGCTCAACTCATCGCGGATTGCGTCAATCATCCATCACGCCACCACCATATTGGGAATCAGGACTTATACTGGTGGGAGGGACGGGGCAGGTATCGGCTATATGACCGTGAAAAAGATTCAACCCTTGCCCCAGGCGATTAGTTCAGCTGCCTGGCCGAGCCTCCCACGACAAAGCCCGTCAATCTCTCGCAGATCGGCGGGCTTTGTCTCAACGGGCTTTTTTCTGCTTTTCGGCATGCCGAATCATCTCGTTCATGCTGTTTAGGCTGTGAACTGTGACAACACCTGCTGCAAGTGGCAGAGAAGCAAAGTCATGCATGGCCAAGGCGATCTTCTTTTGTTTGGAATCTGACATTCGGGCAAATTTGCGATTGGAGCGAAGAGATTGGAAAAAGTTCTGGACGGCGGCTTTAAATTTTGGTTGGTCCTCTGGTAAAACTTTTCCATTCCCCCTTTTGGCCATATCTATCATCCGAGCGGTCATAAACCAGAATTTTATTCTCACATCGAAGTCGTAGAAAAGATTCTGCACGTCATCAGGATAAGGGAATTTCCAGAGATTAGAATTCGAAGCGAACCGATATGCCGCAGATAATTCTTTGGGCAAATCGTGTCCCAAACCGCCTTTGGGTGGCCAAGGTTCGCGAGCATCAGTAACGTGTGTTGTCACCAATACAAAAAGGATGACAGTGAAATATCGTGTCATAATAAGCCTCTTTTTGGATGAAATTTTATTGCCAGCCAAGGATTTTAGCATCGGACAAACTGAACGCAGAATATTCTGTTCCACGGAAAATGCTCTTGCCTGAAACAATCAATTCTTTGGCCGTGCCTCTATCCAGCGCCTGGTAGTATCCGAGCAGAGCCATGTGTGTTTCAGTATGATTTTCTTTGGGAAAATAACAGAAATACGTAACCTGTGAACTCGATCTTATGGAAGGGTGCTTGCCTACGATTTCGATGTAATCAGAGACTGAGCCTCCTCTGATTGTTCCAGTCGCAACTATTGGATGCGAATACATTAAATTTGCATTCTCCCGAAGGTATTCATTGTTATTGTAGAGATTTGTAATTACTACAATAAAAAAGATCAATATCAAGACGATTCCCGACCATGTGAACATGACTACATTCATAGAGAGAGTAATAGTTCGAGGTTTTAAAATCTTATCAATTGTGGTTTTAGCCCAAGCTTTAGCCCGTGGAATGATGTTTCTTGTCGAAAATTCAATGTGAATCTTCATGTCATCTCCTTTTTAATTTTGAATAAATTATCGCCATTTGATAATTTTGCAATACGTCAGCCAAAGTTCGCTCGCGGGTGTTCCAGGAGAAGGTGCGGGCGACATGAGTCCAGTAAATATTATTTTGGTTACTTTTCCCGAAGCCAATGCCTGGTCGAATTGGGTTTCTGCGGAATTGGTATCATGAAACAATCTAAAACACTTGTACGTCACAGGTATGCTTTTTCTGCCGTCTTCAAAGACAGGGCCTTCTAATAGGACATAGGGGCTGCCTGTATCTGAGGTGTCTGTTTTTACAAAACGCCCTTCAGCTAAAATCTTGTAAGACACCACATCCATCCATTGGTCAAACAGCCTATCATGTGTCTCCTCAAGATCTGAGATGAGCAAGATGAAGTATGTGGGGACCAGAATCACGAGTGACACCACAACCATGATTCTCTGTATGGTGATTTTGACTCTGATTGTTTTCATGACGATCTCCTCCTATAAAATGAGACCGCCGCACCCGCCACAGAACAAGTGTAAGTGATTGATTTCTTAACACTTGACAGCAAGTGAGCAATTATTTATCATTCGTTCTGCGAATTTACAAATCTTTACATTTGGTGGATACGGCGGCCAAAATGTATTCGTTGGTCGATGCATTTTTTACTTCGTATTCGCCATCTGCTGGGGGTCCCAATTTAGCGCGAATTTTTTGGGTACGATGTCATAGACTTCAATGTATAAAATCATTTTTTATGCGTCAATGCATTTTTCCTGGTCAATCAATCAAACCATTCGTCTAATTTCTCACTCGCCCGTTTCTTTACTTCGGGTGTGATGTGGGCAATAACGGCTGATAATGTACCGGCCAGGATGCCCAGATCATCCGTGAGTCCTGCGGGCAAGAAATCCGGTATTGCATCGAGCGGGGCAATGAGATAAGCCAATGCGCCATATATCAAAACCCTCATCCATCGGGGTGTCTCGGCTGATTCGGCGGTGTAATAAAGCTGTAAGGCTTTCTCGACCACCTCTTGTCCGGCTTTCTTTGCGGTCGTGTTAATTTTCTCCCAGAAACCTGCTTCCGTGTATTTCTGATCGTCTTTCATTTTGCAACGGTCTCCGTATTTGCCGCACAGGACAAGCCTGGCGGGCGTGATTGGATGTGCCGGAATAATTCGGCCAAATGAGTGGAATGAGTGGGGAGATTTTTTGGACTTTTGGGAGCGTCACAGTGGGGTCTGTGACGGGATCAGGATTTTACAAGTTGTCCTTCGAGGGTGTGCCGTCCACTCAAAGAACACCTTTGGACTTCTCAAGGCAATCCTATGCTGTCAGAAAATTCAAGTTCCGTGTTGTCTGCGCGGATCAATTCGCCGCTCAAATACTGCTCCAAAATTCGGCTGATCACAATATTCCGAGTGCCCCACGAGTTCGAGGCCGCCCGGTCAAGACGAACAACAATGCCGCGCGGGATCTTTGCCGCAATAATGACCAGTTCCCTTTTGGGTGGTGGTCGGCCATTGGATTTGCTCACGATGCTTTCCTTTCTGTGGGTTGTAGATTGAGGCGGCTTCTTTCTAACCTTCTTTAAGCCGCTGAAAGCAACAGTCTGGCGGGGTATCTGTCGCCTTTGCGTACCCAGCCAGGTTCTATGTGCGGCTCTGATCCCATCGAAATACGGGATCCGTCCACAAAGCAGATTGAGTCAATCTTATTGACACTTTCGATCTCCAGCTTTTCGTTTGCCACAATAGCGTCAATATCGCCCTGGTGTTTTTGCCACAAGCGCAAGGCGATGGTATCGGCAATATCTGATTTATACATCTCGAAGTCTTGCTCTTGCAAGTCCTCAATTCTGCCTTTCATCCGCTTGATTGATTCCATTGAGATCTCCTTTGAATGTGTTCTCGAGTACGACTATTCGGACGGAATATGTGGCACTTCGCGCCTGACCATTGGGGCGTCAAAGTCGATGGAATTTGAGTAGTCCAAAAGTGTATCGTCGGCTCTGATCAATTCACCGGAAAAGTATTGTTCAAGCACGCGGCGAATGACCATATTGCGACTGTCCCAGGAATTGCCAGCGGCTTTGTCCAAGGTGTGTAACAGCTTTGCGGGCAATTTGATTGAGATTTGTTTCAGGTTGCTGGTTCTGGGGCGTCCAACGGGACGTTTAGAATTTTCCATTTGTCCCCGATCCTTTCTATTCGGGTTTAGGAATCACCCATAATGCGGATGATTGGGGCGTCAAAAACAATGCTGGCCGAATAGTCCAAAAGCGTCAAATCTTTCCGACGCAATTCTCCATTGAAATACTGTTCCAGGACGCGGCGAATAATCATGTTCCGGGTGTCCTGGTTTTTCTCAGCAGCCAGATCGAGTTGTGCTTGAAGACGGCGGGGGATTTTGATTGAGAATGTTACCAGGTCGCTTGTTCGCGGTCAGCCAACGGGCCGTTTATGAATAAATAAACCTCTTTTGTCGAAAACCACCTGACAGATTTTAGGCGTGTAGGTCTTTTGGTAGCGAGCATTTAAGGGCTTATCCAATTTAAGTACTTCGGCATGTTCTCAGTCTAACGCTTCCCTGCGGGTTAGACCGGACGCGATACATACGCATTCCCATTTGACACCAGCGCGAATAAGTATCCCCACCTTGTTTTGTGTCTGCTGATGCTTTTTCAGGCGGTTTTGAATCCCGACTCCTGTAATGCCTATATATTCACTCCCATCTTCAAAGGTGATTCGATAGACAAAATAATTGGCTTGTTCTGATAATGGCGTACTCATGTGTGCCTCCCTTCAGATGTTACGCACAATAGGCTTTTCACTTGCCATAAATGAGTTTGGCAACTGCGTTTTGTTGTGTTGATGTGTTTGCTACGCGGCTCAAGGTCTCGATGTAAAGAAACGTGCGAAACAGCATTATTTAAGCTGTCTGAGAGCGATTAACAAGTGTCCCTCCCCCCAGGCACTTTTCAAATAATCGCTCTCAGACGCCTTTAGGTTTATCAATCTTTGTCAAATGCCCGGCTTATCAGGTCGCTCGCTTCCTTTTTGGTGATACGAACCCCACCATCAGGCGGCGGCGTGTTCAATTTCTTTTTAATCTCATCCTTCAGGTCGGGATCCGTCTTTGAGGATTTTGAGATGTTCTGAAGGGCAACAATCTGTTTCGATGTCGCAGGTGAGGGATCATTGCCAATATCATATCGCTCTGGGCCTTGTTCACGCGGGGGTGGGTTTGGGTCGTTAAGCCAATCGTGCCCGGGATCCTCAAACGGATCTCCGTTGTAATGCCTATTACTGGACGCCTGGCGGCTGGCGTTGTCGTCGTCTCCATCGTAGAGATGCAAACCAATCCCGAACATACTGCAACACTTTTTCAAAGCATCGACACAGGCGGTTTTCATTGCGTCTCCCAGGGGGAAACCTCTATTGATGTTGCCGTGCCCGTAGTTTTCGCGCGTCACAATTCTGCCATCCTCAAGCGTGATCGACAAAGAGCCTTTGACGCCCACAGTGGTATCGGTAAGCCCTGCAACTTCTGTGTGGAAGCTCCAGGAGAAGGGAAAGAGCCGATCAAGGCGGCGCGTGTAATCAGGGTGTCCCACATAGGACAAGTCTTTGCCGCCGGTTCCTGCGTCATTGCGGATTTTTTTGGCTTCCTGGGGAAAAGGCACATAGCACTCGCCAACGATAGCCTCAACATCGACCTCTGGGAGCAGGTTGGCGGTTTCTGCTGTGATTGCTTCCATTGGTTTGATTCCTTTCAATGGTTGGGGGTTATGGGCGACCACTGGGGCCGCCCAGGTGGTTAATCGTCGAAGTCCTGGACAACGATTCGATCCTCACCCAACGCCTCGATGATTGTGCCAAACTGTTCTTTGGCGGCCTTGGGAGATGGATAGCGCACGATCTCGGTATTGCGGCCATTGCCTTCAAAGACAATATCGCGGCCTGTCAGTGAGATGTCGCGGGATTCGAGGGCAAGTAATCGGCGGCCATTTTGTAGCCACATGGGTCAATTCCTTTCGGGTAGTGGGCTAACATTCACCATCGGTGTCCGCATCGGCAAAGCTGTTGGAAGTCAAAAACTCATAGGCTTTGTTGAGGACAAGGACAGCCTTCGGTATATCGTTCACCTTTAGGCTATTGGTGGTCTGCCAATTCCCATCTTTGTCCAAATAACTGCGTTGAAACGAGACGGTGCGGACAGTGAACTTTTCCTCTCCACGCTCAAACTCCTGTTCGAAGATTGAGGCCGAGCAAAGGCCGTGACGAAAAGTGATTTCAGGGGTCGGCATGTGTTTCTCCTTTGTGATAGTGGACTGTTTGATTGCTTGTGCAATCTCTGGTGGTGCATCTTCATATTTTGGCATTGAGCGATCCTTTCAAGTGGTCAGGCCGCAAAATCCGTATCCCACGAAAAGCAGTATTCCTCTGGCGACTCGGTGAACTTCTGGCAGAGCTTTTCCAATTTATCGACAAATTCCTCTGGCTTGACTGTGATTAGGCCGAAGAATTTGAGACGCACAACAAACTTTTCTGGCATGTGGTTGGTGGTTTCTTCTGGCATTGGGTTTTCCTTGTGTGTAGCGGGCGACCACCAAGGCCGCCCAGGTGATTGATTTTGGCGATCAAAAAACATTCGCCTCTTTCATGCTCAAAAACCGATCCGATCCGACGATCAGATGATCGAGCACCTCAATCCCCATAATCTCGCCAGCCTGCACAATACGGCGCGTGAGTTCAATATCTTCGCGGCTCGGACAGGTATCTCCTGAGGGATGATTATGAATGCAGATGAGACTACAAGCACTTGTAGCCAGAGCAGGGGCGAACAGTTCGCGCATGTGGACGATTGAGGCGTTCAAAGACCCCACGCTGATTGTTTCGGTCTTAATGGGAACATTTCTTGCGTTGAGAAAGATGGCGACAAAGTGTTCTTTCTTGGCGTCCCTGATGTGGCGAACCTCTGGCAACACGTCAGCGGGGGACGTGATAGGCTTATCTATCCCCATCCCTCTGTCCAGGACACGGCGGGAAAATTCCAGGACGGCTTGCAAGGTGATCTGTTGGGCGGGCGTTAAGTCGTTGCCTTTAAGTCTGCGGTCGATAATCTGTCCTGGGGGATGTTCAAGATCGAAGTCCGCCAATTTTTCGAGCGGGTTTTTCCGAAGGAATGACCGCAGTTTTGGCAACACATCCAGACCATTGCGTTGGGGTATGCGGAGAACGAGGGCCAGCAATTCCTCATCTGGCAGACTTTCAGCCCCATTGCGCTGAAGCCGATAGACGGGTTGCTCACATTCAAAGACGCCATTTATTTTGTACATTTACGTTTTCCTCTATGGTGATTGGTTGGAGGTCAATTATCCGAAAATCGCCTTTGATGCAGCAGCAGCGGCATCGTTTTTGTCGGTGTAGTCCACTCCATTGATCCGATAGATTTTCTGCTCATCTTCGGCTTTGCGAGCTGGTGCAGGAACTGACGCACTTTCAGACGGCTTTCCATTGGGGGAATTTCCACCATTGGGCGGGTGATCCTGGCTGTACCGCCGGGGGGGATATTCACCACCGCCATTTTCCTTGTTGGCGTGATACTCGGCCTTGCGGTCGGCAGAATCCTTTTTCGAGTCATCACGGGCTTTGAGGCGCTTCAGGGCTTTATCAATGACGCGGCTGGTGGCTTCCTCTGTGGCCTGTGGCGAGCAAAGCCAAACCGATGTCCTGTGCGCTTCTTCAGCGGTGAACGTGCTTGACAGCATCAACTTTTGCAGAAAGGCGCGTTGTTTGTCTGTCGCCATTGGTGTTGCAATTTCCATCGCTTTCTCCTTTCTTGAGGGAACACCTGTCAAGGTGTGCAGTACTGTTTTGCCCTGGTGAGTGTGTCGGCACTCGCCGGGGCTTTTTCTTTTTTGTTGGGAGTTGTGTTTTCCGGCCTAATAGGAGTTGCCGCACGTTCCGGGCCCATTTCTTCGCGATCTTATATTTTTCTTAAATATCAATATAAACAAGGCTTTAATTTTATTTTTCAAATATACTTGCGGTATTGTACATGTGAATGTATTATTAAGGCTTTCACGTATTTTTCACCTTACAAGAGAGGTCCAAAATGGCATATAGACGCGAGGCGGTGTATCCCTGCAAATTTCTTGTTGGCTTTACACAAGAACAGCGCGAGGCTTTGGAAGTGATAGCCGAGCGAGATAAGAGGCCCATTGCTGGCGTTGTGCGGGCCTGCGTTGATGAGTACTTACAAAGGGTAGAAGGCAGGCGGTGTGGTCGGCGATCAGACAGGCGGGCAAAAAGGTGATTCCGGGATTCCATTTTCGGGATTCTCGGATTCTGGTTTCTCTTTCGAGAGACCATTTTTCTTCACTGTTTTTATACCCGTTTTTTTGGCAAATCGCATAAAGGAGACGCCTTAACCTTGGCGGTGCGATTTTTCATTCTAACTTGGGGGGACGCGGACAGAAAAGGCGAATAATTCGGTATCGACCAGGCCGAGATTTTGCGGAGATTGGTGGACAGGTATTTGGAATCCCTTTTGGATCGGGATAGTGCAGAGTAAAAAACGAAGCCCCCGGCCAGTTCAGTGACCGAGGGCTTCAAAACTGCATAAAAAGGATAAGCACAAGTTAAGTTTTTTTTGCAAAAAGCAAAACACTTTTTTTCGGCGGCCTTTCCAGACAGGCCGACCGAAAAACACGACAATTTTTCACAGGAGGTTTGACGTATGGTTCTATAATCGGGAATCCGAACATTTGACCTGCCTGGAGACTGGGACGCAAGTTGTTAGATCGGCGAGTGAGTTGTGGTGGCGTGGGAATGTGATCGACCGGCCAGTTGAACAAGACGGGGTGATTATTGCCAAATGTGATTCGCGGTGGCACTTCCAGACAATAGCCGAGGCGTTACTGGCAAAGGGCGAGTTGGTGGGCTATGTTGGAGAAGTCAAGTATCCCGTACCTGGGGAATAAAAAATACATCGCCAGGGTCACAAGGAACACCTGGCGATGGGTAAGCATGAGGTTTGAACAAGATAGGTAATTTTTCGAGGATTGACAAATGAGCAGTGAAAAAATGATAAATGAGCAGTGGGCAGCGATCTCCAAAGATGTTGCGGTGATGCTTTGGGGACAACCCAATCAAAGACTATCCAGAGGCGACAAGTTGCGCTGGGGTACTCGGGGATCCAAAAGTCTGGATGCGAGGAAAGGCTTGTGGAAAGATTTTGAAACCGACCAGGGCGGCGGTGTTCTCGATCTTGTGGAAACCGAACGACAAACTGACCGGGCCGGGGCGATCCAGTGGTTGAAAGACAACGGCTTTATAGGGAATCGAAAATCCATCAGGCGTTTTGTGGGGAGCACTTCACCACAACCTGCCAGGTGGTCGGATCGAGCAAAGAGGCCGCCAAAGTCAGAAAAGCAAACCGAGCCGAGCGGTGAGACGGACAAGGCGCAAAGGCTTTGGACTGAATCTGAACCAATACTGGATTTTGTTTTTGAACATCCGGCTTGGCGTTGGGTAACAGTGGGCGATAAAACAGGTATCGTTGAGCCTGGAGCGACAATGCCGGGGTGTATTCGTTGGCACAAGCAACAAGGGTTGATTGTCGCCGGTCGCAATACGTTTGATGCCTGGATTAAAGGCGAGTTTGAGCCGTTTTCTGTTTCAGTGGTTGCTATTGACCGACAAGGCAAAAAGCGGTGGGTGTTTCACAATGGGCCAGGTGGCGACAAGCGAACCTTTGGATCCGGTGCTGATGGTGTTTTTATCGGCGATCCGCAAAGCCCAAAGGTCGGTATTTGTGAAGGTGTGGCCGATGCGTTGGCGGTTTACAACGTGTTTGGAGTTGATGCGGTTTGGGCGACTAATTCGGCCATTGTAAGCGTACAGAATGTGCTTGGGGGCTGTGAGTGGTTGGCTGGTCGCGAAGTTGTGCTTTATACGGATGCAGATGAGGGAGGACAAGAGGCCGGTGATAAAGTGAAAAGCGAGATTTTGCGGCGGTCGCCAAAGGTCTGGCCGCAGGTGGTTTGTGAGTATCCATTTGGAGCAAAAGACGCGGCAGAATGTGCGGCGTATCAAAGCACCTGGGCTTATGAAGTGGACGAAAAAAGCGGGATGTTGATGGATAGCGGTTTGCCTGTGGAAAAGGCCGACCGTTTGGCATTACAACACGTAATCAGGAGATACCAAAATGATTGAGGAAGTGAAATTCAAAGAACACGATTTGAATGATCCGGGTTTGTTTTTGGGCACATTACGCCAGCTTGCACAAGCTGGAGATTATGAGGAAGGGCTGCGATTGATCCGAAAGAGACGCACCAAAGAGCAGAAATACATCGAGGTCGTGAACAAGAGCCAGTTACTTGAACATCTCGACCAGGTTGACCTTGACAACATCGACCTGGACGGGCTTGAAGCAAAGTTTGAAATTGAAAAAACGTATCACAGGCCAGCTCCAACCTTGCAGGATTTCCTAGCAAACACAAGCCCGGATATTCCGTATTTCGTCAAAGATTTGATTATGGAAAAGGCCAGGTGTTATCTGGTCTCCGACCCTAAACACGGCAAGAGCTTGTGGACTATGTACTTGGCTTTGTGTGCGGCTTCTGGCAAGCCGTTCTTTGGCCGAGCAGTAAAGCCTTGTCCGGTGGTGATGGTTGATCATGAGAATGCTTCACCGCTGAATAACTGGCGTATGCGAGCAGTAGCGCGGGGTCTGGGGTTGTCCGAGTCTTTGCCCGATCTGCCACTTATGCCAATGTTTCACGAGGGTATCAACCTGGTGTTGGATGATCCCAGTATTGAGCGGCTCAAGCGGTATATCGCAGACTTTAAGCCTGGCCTGATTACAGTTGATTCGTTGATTCGATGTACTCGGGGCCTGGAGGAAAACACCTCGGGTGATATGAGCGAAGTGGCCGAGGTGATAGCTGAATTGAAGCGCGACACCGGCCAGGACTTCGTTTTTCTATTTCTGCACCACACAAACAGAGATAAAGACAAGACAGGACAGGACAGAGTGCGCGGATCGGGTGATATTATGGCAATGGTGGACCACGGGTTTCTGCTGGAAAAAGTAAAACAAAAAAATGGTACAGAAACCTTTGGTCTTTCCGAACCATCGCCCAGGCACGGGCAGGGCGCAGAACTTTCTTATCGGATGGCTGTGACCGAGGCCGCAAATGGTGATATGGTGAATTTTATCGAACTAACGGAGGGCTTGAGCAATGACAAATCAGAACTCGACACAAGCGGAGTCGTTTGATCCACAAGCGGCAATCGACCAACACCGGCGCGATCTTTTGGAGGCGTTGGAAAAACCCACACCAAAAGAGCAGACAAGCGTGGCAGTCAAGGCGATTGCTTCAATCCTGTATATCAAAAAACACAAAAGCCCACCACCGGACAATGCGATCCCGACCGCAAAGCAAATTGACCGCCGGTGGGACGACCTGGGCGCAATAGAACAGGCCAAACTGACGGGCCAGGCCATTGCCGCCTTTGCACCAAAAAGACCGATTGAAGGCGAATACACGGCGGCACTTGCCGAGCTTGTGGCATTCTCGGAGGGCTTTGCGCGGATGATCGACAACAACCATGAACCTATCGAGGCGCACCTTGCCGAAGCAATTCCCAGCGGGATGGCAAATCAGAGATTCAAGTTTCAAAACTGGACTGATAGCCTGGTGGTAGAACTGCACCAGCGTTGGCTTTTTTGGCGCGAATATCCACACATAGAACCGACCGGGAACCCGTTTGTGGATGGGATCAATCGGGCACAGGAACCACCCCAACGGCATTTTTTATCACCTGTCATTGAGGCGTGGCAAAACAGGCCGCGATCAATCGAGACGGCCAGCGTGGATCATGTCAACAATTTGACGCCTATACCCTACTCAGTTTCAGAGGTGAACCGCCACCAGTGGGAAGTGATAGGAAGTGTGGACGTGGTACTTGTCGATGGTCAGCCGCTGGCAAGCAAAATGCCGAGCTTTGGGGGGGGCGGTAATCGTGTAGCACTCAAACCAAAAGGCACACACGGGCAAATCGAATTACCATTTTTTCAGCCACGCAATCCCGAAGATAAACCAATCGTGCTTGTCGCTTTTGAAGACTTTGGGGGCGACCTGCGAAAAAGCATCGCCTCTGATACGGCTTTTTTTCTGTGGCTGATTTTTGCCAGTAATCACAATCTAAGATTGACCGACCGGCAAGGGGCGCAACTTTTGGCACGGGACAAAGATGGCAATTTCAGGCGGGTAACGCAGACAGACCTCAGACGCTTCCAGGATGTGTATTTTGCTTTGCGGTCTTTGGGGCGATGGATTTATGATCCCGATGTTAAAATCGACAAATACTTTGAGATCGTAAAGGCCGACCGGGAAAGCCGGTCTGTGGTAAATTTGAGACAGCCGGCTTGGTTCCAACGTGAAAGTGGCTTATGGACGTTATCGGCTGGCTTTGGCGGTGCTGGCACCAAACGTCTGTCTATGCGAGCAAATGACGGCGGTATCTGGCGGTATATCGCAGGTATTGAGTATTGGCTTGCACGAGATAGTTGGGGCAAAAAAGGCCCCAACAAAGGTATTGCAAATGCCCTTTTGCCAGCACAAGGCAAAACAGGCGCAGGGCAATGGGTCGAGCTTGACTGGGTGTTTTCGTTGTGGCTGAGAGGAGATCGGTGGGACGTAACAAACACAAGAGAACACAACAAAGCTAAGCGGCGAATGTCGCGGTTGCGAGAATATCTTAAAGAGGCTGGCTATGTTACCGATTTAGGAAAACGTGAAGCAGAGGCGGGCGACACGATAGAATTTAACTTTGACAGGAGGGGCAAGGTGCTGGTAAGGGCAACCGCTCGGTTTGTGGAAGGTGCGAGAAAAGCACAAAAACAGAATTGGGAAACAATAGGTCTAATGGACTATTTGACCCCGTGAAATAATTGTTCACTTCGATTGAAATAATTGTTCACTTCGATTGAAATAATTGTTCACTTCGAGCATGGTCGGTTTTTGGCGTATTGTATTGAAAGAGTAGCGGTTACGCAAAACGACCGCCTGCGCCCTAAGAGATTCTAAGAGATTCTATTACAAAGCACAATTTTCGCTCTTTGCAGTCGCAAAAATCGCGCTTTTATTGAAAACCAAAACCAAAAAGCGTAGCACCAGCAAACACACATTTGAATCAGTAACCCCAAACCCATAGGACAAGCCACCAGACAGCACAGAGATTTGAGGCTTTACAAACCCCAAATATCGAGGTGCGAGATGGTGCGAATAGACCACGTTGTTGCGGCATTAGACCGCATGGATAACTGGAGCGATTACAACGAGAATATCGTCAGACGGCTTTTGGGGATTCCCAACCACAAGACCGGCGTATCCAAAAAGGCAGCGCACAACCTTATTGATGGGCTTTTCCCAGGCCACCAGCACGGCATCTTTCGAAGCCAGGTAAAAGGCTATCTGGCTCGGCTGAATAACCCACAGAACAAACCACCAGGTAAGAGCGCAGAACATTGCGATTCGGAGGGCGACAATGCCTGATCGGAATGATGCGGCGAACCTGGCAAAACGACAAAAAATCGACTGGGAAAAAATTCATATCACAGTCACAGAAGACGACTCTCCCAATCCCCAAAATCCCTACTCCCGTTTATCCCCTGAAGAACGAGAAACTGCCCTGAAAAAACTCTGCCAGTCCATATATCTCAGAACTTTGGATAAGCGAAATTAAGCACAAATGACATTGCACAAATCATATTTTTAAAGTATTCATGTTACAGATATTATGATTCCCAAATACAACACAGCAAAGGGGGTAGATGTGATTAAATGCGGTCTGTATGCACGGGTCTCAACCGACCTGCAAGCCGAAGTGAAAAATGGTAGTCTGGATACCCAAATCGACCTTCTTCAAAAGTACACTGAGGTCAAGGATTCCACATCGCCAGAAGAAGAATGGAAAGCGGTGGCAATCTATCGTGAAGAAGGTCGGTCAGGGAAAAATGTTGATCGTCCCGAATATCAACGGATGGTACGAGATATTGAGAATGGGAAGATCAATGCCGTGCTATGCACACGCATAGATCGTGTAAGTCGATCTATCATAGACTTTTTGCATTTCCATGAATTCTTAAAAGAAAACGAGGCAATTTTCATATCGCTCAATGAGAATTGGGACACATCAACCCCTATGGGTCGGTTTGCCCTCACAATTTCTTTGGCGATGGCTGAATTAGAGAGGGAAAAGACCAGTGAACGTACAAAAGAAAAGTTGCAATGGCGGGCTGAGAAGGGCTTACGCAATGGGGGCCAGATTCTCGGATACGACAATGATCCAGACAACAAAGGCGTACCAAAGCCCAATGAGGCAGAACGAGAATTGGTACTCCTGATTTTCCAGACGTATGTTAAAGAGAAAAGTTTCAGGGCGACGGCACAGGTCGTAAATGAAAAGGGGTATCGTACGAAGTCTTATGTATCCCGAAGGGGCAATGTTCGTCCTGGCAAAAAGTTTAACAACACAAGCATCATGCGTATCCTGCAAAACCAATTTTTCATCGGAAAAATTGGTTACAATGGTGAGGTTTATGAGGGCCAGCACGAACCCCTGATCCCGATGGAATTATGGGATCAGGTGCAAGCAATCATAAAAACCAAGCGGGCCACTGGTTCAAAAAGCAGAAAACAGAACCTTCATACTTTCTTGCTGCAAGGGCTTGTAAAGTGTGGGTGGTGTTCTTCTTTCATGACACCTACTTATACCAACCGCCCAAAAAAGAGATATTTCTACTACCAATGCACCTGTAAAATCCATCGTGGAGACAAGGAATGCAAAATGAAATACGTGCCAGCAGAGCCTCTTGAGCAGGTGGTGGTTGATCGGCTAATTCAACTCGGCGAAGATCAAAACCGTGTTGAAGACCTTGTGGCCGGGGCCACAACAGATAACTCAGAGCGCGTGGAAACTTTGACGCAAACGCAAGAGAACCACCAAAGGAATCTCAAAAGTATCGACAAGAAACTGGATGCCCTCGTGGAAAGCATTGCTGGACGCAAGATTGGCATAAAAACTATAGGTCAGAAAATTATCGACCTGGAGGAGCAAAAAAGCCAGATAGAGCAGGAGATGATGGATAATGAAGCAACTCTGGCAGAGGCAAAGCAAAAGGTCGTAAGTGTTGCACATTTTCGGCAAAAACTTACGACCTTTGGGGAATTATTTAATGAATCCACACCAGAGGAACGGAAAGACCTGTTGCAAATGCACATTAACCAACTGATCTACACCCCTGATGAAATTCAACTCGCCCTGTTTTATTCCAGCAGCAAAGCTGATAAAACCAACAGTCCGGCGAATGTGAACTTTGGTAGCGGGGGGGGGATTTGAACCCCCGACCTTTGGGTTATGAGCCCAACGAGCTACCAGGCTGCTCCACCCCGCGATCCTATGTCCAGATAAGCACTAAAAAAGAACGGGATTTTGGGGTTATTGTCAAGCTATTTCTGCGGTTTGTCGTTTTGCATTTGTATCTCTCCACCGTTTTTTGGCTCGTCCTGTGAAGGCTCTCCGCGTTTGGTAATTTTCACCCGTGTGATGCGCTGTCCTACGACTTCGAGGATTTCAATAAGTAGATTTCCGTGTTCTAAATTTTCATCTATCTGAGGTACGTGTCCAAGCACGTTGTATATAAATCCGCCGAGCGTTTCGTAACCGTTTTGTGGCAGTTCGACGTTGAGCACGATATTGAGATCTTCAATGTCAATGCGTGCATCTACGACGAGTATTTTGCCCTCTTTGCGCCATTCAAAAAGCGGTTCTTCATCGTCGTGTTCATCTTGAATTTCACCGACAATTTCTTCGATAATATCTTCCATTGTAATAAGGCCAGACGTGCCGCCATATTCCCCGACAACAATCGCCATGTGTACTTTTTCGCGCTTAAATTCGGCCATTAAATCGGCGAGAGTTTTGTTTTCTGGTACAAAGTATGGCGTACGCATGATCTCTGGGACAGACCACGGATGATTGGTCGCCAGATTGAGCAAAATATCTTTGACATAAACGACGCCTTTGATGTTGTCGATTCGTTCTTCATAGATGGGGATTCGCGAGTGCCCGGATTTCTGGATTAGCTCAAGAAGCTCTTTGGGCGTGGCCGTTATTTCGGCAGAAATCATATCTATGCGCGGGATCATCGCCTCTTTGACCGTTGTTTCGTCAAATTCAAAGATGCCCTCAATCATTTCCCTTTCTTCTGCTTCGATTGTGCCTTCTTCTGTTTCTGATTCGACGATATTTCGCAATTCTTCTTCTTTTAGTGCTCTGGTATCGTCTTCACTCAAGAAGATAGTTTGCGCTTTTTGCAACAGCAGTGTGGGAAGGAGAAGAATAAAGTAAAAGGGCAAAAAACATAACGGCAAAAAGGGTAGCGGACGATCTGATCCCTCTTCTCTCCTGTAGGGGGGGACAATGCTGCGAATGATCAGGGCGATAAATACATAAAGTGCGATGAGCAATGCTGAGCCAGGATATAGCCAGAGGCCCGGTTTTAACGTCTGCAAAAGAATGGATAGTAGTGCCAGAGCACCTATGGATATGGTGATTGTCTGACCGAGCAAAACCATTTGTGAGACAAAATCGCGGGAGCGATAGAGCCAAAGGTAGAGTCCTGCACGTCCTATTTTTTCTTCGTGCAGGCGCTCGAGGGTGGTGCGCGAAACAACAATTGAGCCGAGCCTGGAGAACGCTGCTGTCAGGACAATAGAAGCGATGGTTATAAAGATTGCTGGCCAAGGATCGTCCAAAAACATCACGCTCCTTTCGGGGGAATGATTGTTTGTAGCAAGGACATAAGCGCGGGGCTATTCTATCAGGGTCAGGTATTTTTTTTCTTCGTTTTGCATTTGCGTGTACCCTTCAGGGGTATCGTGTTCAAATCCCAGCAAATGCAGGGTCCCGTGTACTGTCAAGTGGGTTATTTCTGCCTGTAGGGACCGGTTATGCGCTTTTGCTTGCTGTCGTGCGCGATCTACTGAAATGTATATCTCTCCACAATAATGCGCTTCTGGATGTATCGCGTCGGAAAGCTCAAATGAAAGAACGTCGGTCGTTTTATCTATGTTCCGGTATTTTTTGTTGAGTTGTCGGATATGGGTATCATGGGTTAGAACACACGAAATGGGCAGATGCACCTCGTTGTCTGAAAGAAGTTGTTTCACGACAGCTTCTAAGCGAGGGATATCCAGACCGCATACATCTACTAAAGTCGTTATCTCCAGTTTATTCATCTGCTCGCGACCTGGCGTTCTTGTTGTTGCGCTTGCCAGGGATAGGGTATTCGAGGATGGTGTGAAGCCTGCAAGACGGGCAAAAAGGCTTCCTGGATCCTGGTCAGGTCGCGCAATGTAAGATCGCATTCATCCAATTCCCCAGCATCATAACGGCCTTTGACAATTGTTTGGACGAGCTTTTTAATTTCGTCTGGCTCGTTGTTGGGCAAGGACCGCGTCGCAGATTCAACAGCGTCTGCGAGATTAATAATACCCGCTTCTTTGGTCTGGGGTTTGGGACCGGGATAGAGGAAGTCGGCATCGCGGACTGCCTGCTCGTCTATGAGTTGCGCCTGATGTTTAAACGAAGTCATTTCCGAAGTCCCATGGTGCTGTGGGATGAGATCAATAATTGCCAGAGGAAGTCCTTCTTCTTTCGCCAATTCGATCCCGTCCCTGACATGAGAAATGAGAATCAGGGCACTTATTTGAGGTTGCAACTCATCGTGGGGATTCACACCATGCTGATTTTCTATAAAATAGTGCGGGCGTCTCATTTTCCCAATATCGTGGTAATAACACCCAACGCGCGCGAGCAAGGGGTCTGCGCCTATTGCGACTGCGGCTTCTTCCGAGAGATTGGCCATGTTTATGCTGTGGCTAAAGGTTCCAGGAGCGCGAAGGGCCAAATTGCGCAATAGCGGGCGATTTAAGTCCGCCAGTTCGAGCAGTGTCAGGGGTGTTACGACATTGAAAACACTTTCGAATACGGGTAGTAATCCAATGGTGAGAATTAAGGAACCGCAGGCAGCCACAATGCCCCAGAATAAATCCTCGCGTATTTCCGTGAGAAACTCGGTGGTGTTGGTATAAGAAAAAAGTAGTCCAACTGTGGAGGTAATTGTCAGAGCATAAGCGGCAATCAGATACAGACCAGGGCGATAAAAATCTCTGCGATGGCGTACCTGATGTACAGAAAATGCGCCAATAATGCCTGTGGTGAGAAAGATGATCCCGTATTGGAGTTCGCCGAGAATGCTGGCACAAAGCGTTGTAACGGCAAGGGTGATCACCATGCCGACGACGGCATCAAAGAGCACGGTTGCCAGCATTGCAGATAGTGCGACGGGGATGAGAAAAGGCGATATGGCCTGACTTTGGGCGGCGTAATCAGCCACGGCAGTAGGGATTAAAATAATGATGCCAAATAGTACGATGTTTTTGGACGGGCGATAAAGGTCAGGACGATAAAATTTTAGAAAAGCAAAAAATATTATGAGTGTCAACGCGCAAAGTGATAGCCCAGCACCTCGTTGAATGAGGTCAATGAATGGGTCTTGCTGGCGGCGCTGGTTGATATGTTCGGCCAGTGACCTGAGTTTGTCTATGTCGTCAGATGTGATGCGGTCGTGTTTGTCAATAATGCGCTCGCCTTTGAGAACTGTCCCAGGCTTGGCACGTTGGACATTGCTGGCTGCCTCATCTCTTCGCCTCTGCGTTTCGGTAGCGTCATAGGCAATGTTGGGGGATAGATAGGCCAGGATCAGTTCACTGCCCGCTCTCATTTCCATAGGACTTGCCTTTGGCAATTGTTGTTCTATGGTTTGTTGAAGTCCCGAGGTAAAATTTTCTATATCGGCCAGTTCTTCAAGGCTAATTTGGCGTTCTGAGCCATTATTAAGTAGTATAACCTCTGCGTACCCCTCTTCGACGGTATTTATTTCCTGGTCGATAATCCCGTTCTGGTAGGTGCTTTGAAGAATTTTCTCGACTGCGGTGGTCAATGTACTGCGGCTGGCTGATCGCCTTCGAGATACGGGTACGAGATATTTCAGGGTGGATTCCGACAGGGGGCTAATCTCCGGGTGTGAAAGCCGTAGCTCTTGTGAGAGAGATTCGCTTACCCCGGAGCCAGTGTGTTTTTTTAAGTCGTTTAGAAATGTTTTATATGCGTTCAGTTTGCTTTGCTGCACTGTGCTATCATAGCGCAAAACCGGCAAAATCTGGCGGCGAGCTTCTGCGACTTCATCCTGGTATGCTTCTTCGCTTTTGTACACGGGGAATAATTCGGATGCAATGACTTCATCTGGCGCAATCGCGCCTTCGCGGAAGGCACTGTACTCGTAATGCTGTTGCGTGGGAAACAAGACGGTTAGTACGCCTAAGAGGGCGAGCATTAACACAATGCGGAAGGCTTGTTTTCCCCGCTGTTTCCACTGCTGTCTTGTCTGACGCGTACGATCGCGTTGACGTTTTCTAAAGAACATCATGGTTTGGGCAGAGCCTCTTCTCCCTCTGGTTCATGGGCATGTTCGCTTTGCTCATAAGCTGTTATAATTTTTTGAACCAGTGGGTGTCGTACAACATCTTTTTCTGAAAAGTTGACGAATTTGATGGCTTCTATATGAGACAGGATGTGCTGGACGTGTATAAGCCCAGACTGAATACCCGGCGGCAGGTCTATTTGTGTTATATCACCTGTAATCACAGCCTTGGCATTGTTGCCCAGACGGGTAAGAAACATCTTCATCTGGTTGACGGTGGTATTCTGGGCCTCGTCGAGAATGACAAAAGCGTTATTCAGAGTGCGTCCTCTCATAAATGCAAGCGGTGCAATTTCAAGTGTGTGCATTTCCATAAGGTGTTGCAATTGTGTATCGGGTAGCATGTCGCGCAGTGCATCGTAGAGCGGACGCAAATAGGGATCGACTTTATCCTGTATATCTCCCGGTAGAAATCCCAGGGTTTCGCCAGCTTCTACAGCCGGGCGCGTCAGAATAATTCTGGAGATATGTTTGCTTTTTAGCGCAGCAACAGCCGCTGCGACTGCCAGATAAGTTTTGCCCGTACCCGCCGGTCCAATGCCAAAAACAATATCGTAGTTTTCTATAGCTGCTGAGTAAGCTACCTGAGTCCGTGAGCGGGGGCGAATGAGAATTTTGGGTGTTGAAAGAATGGGCTTTGCGTATTCACCAATTTCAGATTCGCAGTTTTCTGGCGGTGGCGCAAGCAGGTGTAGAGGGTCAAACTGATCGCCGCGTCGAAGGCACGAAATCATTTCTTCTAATAGACCAGAGACGTGTTGAACTTTATGTTGTGGTCCCTGAACATTTAGCTGATCTCCGCGGGCGGTTAAACGCACGCCATAGCGGTCTTCAAGGGCGAGCAAATTTGCATCGTTGTGACCGTATAACGATAGGAGGTCAACACCGCGCAACGATAGTCTATGGGAGAGTTCTCTATTTTCCACGATTTGAGTATTTAAAAAAGAAAACTCTCATTCCCAAACAGACTACGGGAATGAGAGTTCTATTTTAGAGTTAGAGGTTGATAGATGAACCTTCCATTGGATTTATGAAAGATCCAAATTCTGGGATCGAAGAGGTTGAGGTCAGTTTGCTGGAATGTCGAATACTTGAGCTGGGAAAATCATGCTCGGATCAAAGATCTGTGTTTTGTTGGCCTGGTAGATCCGGTTCCATTTGGTGACATCATTGTACACTTTGCCAGCAATGGACGAGAGGTTCTCGCCACTCATTACGAGATGTTGATTGATATCGACGCCAAAGGGAATGTTGAGAACCCACTTGGGATAAATTATATCGGGATGTTTAATTTTATCCCGGTTTTCAACATAGATACGGGGCCAGAGATAAGGATCGCCATAAATATCGTCTTTTTTAGCGATTCTCCAGAGATTATCACCTCTGACAACCGAATATTGCCGAATGCGCTTGCGAGGCATTCGGGCTTTGACTTGCTCAAGTAATTGATCAATACTGGCCAGTTTTGCCTGTGCAGCTGGAAAACAGGCTCTTTTGTCTGCTTTAAGCTCTGATACGCGAGCTTCTATTTGATCAATTTCATCTCGAACTTCAAACAGGGCATCTTCTGCCAGGCTGCGCAAGCCCATGAGGCGGCCTTCAATGCGACCGAGTTCTTGCATATATTCGTTGACCCCTGCTTCATCGGACTCAACGAGGCTATAGACTTGTTGTTTGATTTCACTAATCTGGGTATCCAGACTCGACATCTGGTTCGAAAGGTCATTAGATGCTGTTTGGCATTCAAGCAAAGACTTTTTGAGTTCTGCAAGCCGTTGCTCCTGCTCTGTAAGTTTCATCCTGTATTCATCATAGGTCATTTCCATCTGGGCAATTCCCTTTTGAGGGAAAACCAAAAGGGTGACTGCACAACAAAAGAACCCGAAAAGCTTCAAACCTGTCATCCGACCAACTCCTTTCCACACACCAAAAGATTACTGGCTCAAGATCTGTTGCACTGACTCAAGATATTTTGCCACTCGGCCAGAACCTGCTTTTTCTGTGCCAATTGGCGTTCCAACTCGGCCCGATGTTGCTTACAGGCTGCGAGGTCGGCTTCAGCCGATTCTGCGGCTTTACGCGCTTCTTCAAGCATTTGGAGTTGCGATCTTGAGGCCATTGGCGTGCAACATCCAGATAACAGAACGAGTAACAGACCACAACCTGCCGCTTTTTTGAGTCTTTTCATAACCCGACTGCCTCCTCATAAATATTGACGTAAGTATTTGAATTATCAAGAGTTTAGGGAGAAACTGAAAAAACTGATAATACAACTTTTAGACAAAGTACTACATAAAATACAGAAAGTCAAGAAAAAGTTTTGAATGCGTTATGACCCTCTGTGATTACAATAATCGCAAACCGAGTTCGCGGAGTTGGGTGGGATCTGCTATGGATGGTGCCCCATCCATGAGCGATGCCGCTGTATTGGTTTTCGGAAATGGAATGACATCGCGGATAAACGCTTTGCCGGCCATGAGGGCGACCAGGCGGTCGTATCCAAACGCGATGCCGCCATGGGGAGGCGCGCCATATCGAAAGGCGTCGAGTAAGAAGCCAAATTTTTCCCGCGATTCGCTTTCGGATATCCCCAACATGCGAAACACGCGCTCCTGGATTTCTCTGTGGTGGATACGAATACTTCCGCCAGCGATTTCGTTGCCATTGAGAACGAGATCATAAGCTCTGGCGCGAACATCACCCGGGGCTGTTTCAAGCTCATTGAGGTCTGCTTCCATAGGGGAAGTGAAGGGATGGTGGCAGGCGACGTAGCGTTTTTCAACGTCATCAAATTCGAGGAGGGGGAACTGCGTCACCCATAAAAAACTAAAGGCGCTGGTCGGCATAAGGTCTTGTTGCCGTGCGAGTTCTAAGCGCAGATTGCCCAGTGCGTTTGCGACAACTGCGGGTTGATCAGCGACAAATAAAAGCAGGTCTCCCGTCTGTGCGTCGAGTGATTCTCTGAGTATTTGTTGGGCTTGATCGGGGAAGAACTTGACAATTGATGATTCGAGTCCCTGGTCGGTCACTTTAATCCAGGCGAGTCCCTTAGCTCCGTGTTGTGCAACAAAGGCTGTGAGGTCATCGATTTGTTTGCGCGAGTAGTTTGCACATCCTTTGGCATTAATGGCGCGAACTTGTCCGCCGGAATCAATTACGGATTTAAAAACCCGAAATTCCGAAGCGAGAGCAGCTTTTGCAATATCGACAATTTCGAGGCTGAAGCGCGTATCCGGGCGATCGGTTCCAAAGCGGTCAATCGCCTCGCGATAGGTCATTTGTGGTATGGGGGAGGGGATATCAAAGCCTATGACGTATTCAAAAAGGTGCCGCGTAAGCCCTTCTGCGAGTTGCATGACATCGGTTTCTGTGACAAATGCCATTTCAATGTCAATTTGGGTAAACTCGGGCTGGCGGTCACCCCGCAGGTCTTCATCGCGGAAGCAACGCACGATTTGAAAGTAGCGATCATAGCTGGCGATCATGAGCAACTGTTTGTAGGTTTGCGGCGATTGGGGTAGGGCATAGAAGTTGCCTCTTTGAACGCGAGATGGAACGAGATAATCTCTTGCACCTTCGGGCGTACTTTTCATGAGGAAGGGGGTTTCGATTTCGAGAAAGCCCTGGCCAATCAAATATTTGCGCGTCTCCTGTGCGGCGTTATGCCTCAGGAATAGGGCTTGTTGCATATCGGGGCGGCGCAGGTCGAGGTAGCGATAGCGCAAGCGCAGTTCTTCGTTGACGTCGATGTCGGGTTCTATGGCAAATGGCGGGGTGTCCGCTTCGTTGAGAAGACGCAGATCTGAACATTCGATGTCGATGGCGCCGGTGGGTAATTTTGGATTTGTCATGCCTTCTGGGCGCGGCTCAACTCTGCCTTTTATTGCGAGGACAAATTCGTTGCGAATTTTTTCGGCAATGGCGTGTGTCTCTTCTTCGAGATCGGGCCGAAAGACTACCTGGGTGATGCCGTAGCGGTCGCGCAAATCGACAAATATGACGCCTCCGTGGTCGCGTCTTTTGCCAACCCACCCCATCAGGCAGACTTCTTCGCCTACATTTTCGATGCGCAATTCGCCGCAGTTGTGCGTGCGTTTCCAGTCGCCGAGCGACTCTGACATGGCTGTCTCCTACGCTTGGGTAATTCCGTTTTTAAGCGTTGTTTTTATCGCGCACAGGTCGTTTTGTGAAAAAATTTGTTGTGCGCGCGTTTTGAGGTCTTTGAGTACGATGGTATTTGCAGATGC
Organism: Gemmatimonadota bacterium; assembly: GCA_009838845.1. Classification (NCBI taxonomy): domain Bacteria; kingdom Pseudomonadati; phylum Gemmatimonadota; species Gemmatimonadota bacterium. Next base: position 28,808 of record VXRD01000061.1, read on the forward strand.
TTCATCTGGCCCAATAACCGCTGCAAAGGGAATATTTTGACGATCTGCATATTTGAATTGTCTGTCGAGACGCTGTCCCGGAATAAGGTGCAGTTCTGTTGCGATACCCTCCTGGCGCAGTTTTTCGGCAAAAGAAGACGATTGGGTGAGCAGGTCTTCTGAGAATATCGTAACAAAGACGCGGGCGCCGGGCGTTTCGAGTTGGGGATAAATGTCTATTTCTTTCAGCAATTCGGTGATGGCCATATCGCCGACTGCAAATCCCACGCCCGGTACCTGGCGTTTGCCGCCCACCTGGCGCGTGAGATTGTCGTAACGACCTCCTCCAAAGAGGGCACGGCGCAATGAGGTTTTGGCCCATGCTTCAAATACCGTGCGCGTATAGTAGTCAAAACCGCGCACGATTTTGAGGTCGAGTTTTACAAATTCTATGACACCATTTTTGTCGAGTTGCTCAAATATACGCTGGAGCCAGGGGGAAAATGTCAAATCTGCCGTTTGGAGGATTTCGTAGAGGGTATCGATTTGATCTGTACTGAGATCCAGATCATCGGCGAGATAGATGCGGAATTTTTCCTCGGGCATTTTGTCTATGCGGTCAATGGCCCCCAAAACGGGTCTGATATTCTCGGGCGGTAGGGCCAGTTCTTTGGCGATTAAATTTTCGAGACCCTGTCGGTCGTTGACTCTAATAGTGGCGTGTTGGGTACTGAGGTCGAGGTGTTTGAATAGCGTGCAAGCTATGGTGATTATTTCGGCGTCGGCCAGATAGCTATCGCTGCCAAGCGCGTCGATGTTCCATTGAAAAAAGGAACGACCGCGACCGCGTTGGGGGCGCTCGTAGCGAAAGAACCGGCCGTAGGATTGCCAGCGGATAGGGAAGGTGAGTTCGCCTTCTTTTTGGGCGACCATGCGCGCGAGTGTGGGGGTGAGTTCTGGGCGCATGACGAGTTGTTTGTCGTCCCGATCAGATAGCGTGAATGTCTGTTGTGTGACGATTTCTTCGCTGCTTTTGCCCAGGTAGAGGGCCATGTATTCGAGTATTGTACTTTCGTATTCTCTATATCCAAAGAGGTTGCCAACGCCGATAAATTTCTCGCAGAGCCATTTCTGGTAGGCCCAATCTTCGGGATAAAAATCGCGGGTGCCTTTTACTTTGGGAATTAACTGTGGCATGGGTGTATATCCGTTGCAAATTATTTTTTATAATAGAAAACGAAAATAAAGGTAAGAGAGGGTATTGTCAAGGTTTAAGAGGGAAAATTTAGGGATTGGTCTAAGCTGTAAAAGCGTTTTCGTAGTGGCGGATGACAGGGCGCGATTGTGTCAGGTCAATGGCGATGACGTCAAATCTCGGTGCCGAGTGGTCGGGGTGTTGTGTCAGGTAGGCTTGGGCAACTTTGATAATTTGCGCTTGTTTGGCAGGCGTCACCCAGGCCTCTGGCTGCCCAAAATGCGAAGTGGTCGCGGTTTTGACTTCGACAAAGATCAGGATGTTGTTTTTTACTGCAATGATGTCGATTTCACCGCCCAGGGCGCGAAATCCGCGCCCGCGAATGCTATATCCTTTTTGTTTTAGAAATTTTTCTGCCAATTGTTCGCCTTTGGGACCGGATTGTTGCAGGCGGGTGCGTTGTTTGCGAAATAGCATGCGCAGGGCGTGTACGTCATCCTGGGGGATATGTTTGCTGGCACTGGCAATGGTTTTTCCTATGGCTTGAAGTTGGTCGAGGTTGATGGCAGTTTGAATACCCTCAGCAAAAATTTTAAAATCTTCAGAGCGCCTGACTTCAAAGACGCCCCGGAAAGATCGGCGGTGGATAGGACAGGGACCGTGTTTTTGCAAAGCGGCGAGGTGATCGGCGCTGCCGTATCCCTTGTGACCGGCAAAGCCGTAAGCGGGGTATTGCGCGTGGTAATCGATCATCAGGCGATCGCGCGTTACTTTGGCAATGACAGACGCGGCGGCTATAGAAAGCGACTTACGATCACCACCTATGACTGCTTGTTCGGGGAATGGACTGCCCGGGATGGCATTGCCATCGATGAGCACGCGGTCTGGCGAGATGCTGAGGGCGGCGAGTGCCTCGCACATGGCATGGTGGGTGGCGTTGCGGATGTTGAATTTGTCTATTTCTCGTGGAGATGCTTTGCCTGTGCCAATGGTGAGGGCTATATTGTGGATGGTTTCAAAAAGTTCTTCCCTGCGTTTTTCGGATAGTGCTTTGGAGTCGTTCAAACCGGGGATGAGTGTATCTGGCGGTAGGATAACCGCGGCGGCGATAACCGGTCCTGCGAGGGGACCTCGCCCAGCTTCATCTACGCCTGCGATGTGCTGGATGCCCCGTTCTCTGAGTTTTTTTTCTATGATGAGCATTTGTTCGAGGCGCGCGTTTTCACGGGCTTGTGCTTTTTGCTTTTTTCTCATCTGTTCTGCGATTGCGCGAACACCAGCGCGGGGGTCCTGTTCGAGTGCGCGGAGGTATGCTTCGTCAGGGCGATTGACAGATTTGATGTGGCCGCGAATTTGCGCAATGGTCATTGTTGAGAGATTTTTCATGGCTGAAGATGCAGGAGGGGCGAAATCTGAACCCGGACGCACGCCTATCGGATGAGAGGGGCTTGATTTAATTAAAAGGTATCTTTATATTTCTATATCTGTTCTTAAA
>VXRD01000062.1 GCA_009838845.1 Gemmatimonadota bacterium
AGTATATATTACCATTCGTCTATTCGTCTATTCGTCTATTCGTCTATTCGTCTATTCGTGCTTTATTTTAATGCGGCTTCTTTCCATTTCTGATAATTTGGCGACAGACTCAACGCGCCATCGGGCTGCGGCACGAGTTCCCCATTTTGTCCCCTCGGATCGCCCCGATTTTCATTCACCTCTGCCAATCGCCTGCGCCACATCGCAATGCGCGTTTCATACGCCGGGTCTTTGGACAACTCGCAGCATTCCAATGGATCGTCATCCAGATTAAAAAATTGTTCTTCTCCCGTGTGATGAAACCAGATATACTTCTCGTGCCCATCGGTCACATATTGCATGCCGTGTTCTCTTGTATAACACGTCGTATGCTCGCCCTGCACAAACGCACGCCATCCCTCGTCATCTCCTCGCGCAATATCCAGAAGAGACCGCCCATCCACAGACGCCGGTATATCGACCTCGGCAGCATCGAGCAATGTGGGCATCACATCGCGCAACTCCACCGGATGATCGTACTTCATCCCTCGCTCCACATCCCGCCATGTATCGGGATACTTCACGATAAACGGAATGCGTGCAGACCCTTCGTATGCATACGTCTTCCGCCAGTGGTGGTGGTCGCCCATCATATCGCCGTGATCAGATGTAAAAATAATCAGGGTATTGCTGTATGCTTGTGGGTCCCGATGGCGCAACTCGTACAGCACGCGCCCAATCTGGTGATCGATAAACGTGATATTGCCGTAATATCCCGCCCGCCCCCTATGCGTTTCGGCATCGGAACGGTGCGAACGCGGTGCATTGACATCCGCGATTTTTTTGTCGAACTCCGCAGCCCAGTCTCCCACAGCGGCTTTGGGGATATTGTCATTGTCGATATACATATCCCAATACGCCTGGGGCGCATCATAAGGCGAATGAGGCCGCGCAAATGAAAGCCACATAAAAAACGGTTTGGTCGGATCGCGCTGCTGCAAAAATTTAATCCCCTCGCTCGCCGTCCAGTGCGTCGGATGCAAATGCTCGGGCAAATGACTGGGCCGCGCCATCCATGAATTCCAATCGATACTGTGATCCCGATACCCGTAAGCACCTTCCTTGTGCTGATCAAAAAACAGATGATAATCGCTGATAAAATTTCCCGCCCGCCGGCCACTTTCATCCAGCACCATGTGGTGAAAACCATACAACCTGCGCTGCGGGGCATGATGCATCTTACCCACAGCCTGCGTGTGATATCCCGCTGCTGCAAGTTCCCCCGGCAATGTCGCCGGATATTCCAGCGGATGGCTCCCCGTCATTGTCAACCGCCCGTGATTCCATTGATCCATCCCCGTGATAATCCCCGCGCGTGCAGGCGTACACGACGGAACCGATGTATATGCGTGGGGGAAATGCGCCCCCCGCTCGGCCAATTCGTCGAGATACGGCGTCTCCAGCGCCGGATGCCCATCACACCCGAGGCAATCTCCGCGCTGTTGATCTGTTGTAATCAACAGCAAATTTGGTCGCTCTGACATTTTTGTATCCTCTCACCTTTTCCACACCGACTTCAACAACCGCACCCAATTTCCCGACAACACCTTTTGAATATCCTCTTCTGAATATCCGCGCCGTTCAAAAACAGGCACCAGATTCTGCAAATCGGCAATTGTATTTAAATCTCGCGGCGACTGTTCCTGGCCATACCCCCCATCCAGATCCGTCCCAATGCCTGAATGATTCGCATTGCCAGCAAGCTGACACACATGATCGATGTGATCAACCACAGTCTCGAGCGTCGCCTCTGTGGTCTGCTCATAACACGGCACGCCCCGCTTCCACTCTGGATCGAGCATCCACGCATCAAAAGCCGCGCCAATAACTCCGCCGCGTTCTACAATTGCGCGGATCATATCATCTGTCAACTGTCTTTGCCCCGGCGTCAGTGCCCGACAATTGTGATGGCTTGCAGCCACCGGCCCATCGTAATAATCGAGAATTTCCCAGAATGCCTGATCAGTCGTATGTGTCATATCCACAATAATTCCCGCGGCTTTGAGCGCGTCGAGCAATGGCCTGCCCCGATCCAGCAATCCCCCTTCCGTCCCTGTTCCGTGGCAATAAGAACTCACGCCATAATGCGAAATACTCACCATTTTCAAGCCCAAATCGCGCCATTCGGACACCTGATCGGGATCGAGAATCGGATCGGCACTTTCCATCGCCAGCACCAACCCGATAGGGGTATCTGCCGCAGGCTGTGCCCACGCCGCAACACACGTGTCCAGATCCTCAACTGTGTGAATCTGTCGGATAATTCCCCGTCGCTCCATTGCCTTATAAAAGGCGTAATGCCCCATCCCGACACCGTAACACTGCGTCTGATCCCACATCCCCGTACGCGTCCAGCGATCATTGGTATCAATACGCGACATCACCGTGCCAAACACAATCCCCACACGCCCCTTGTGCAACTCGGGAAACGTGGTTGTACACGACCCAAAACTGCGCGTAGTCAGTTCCGAATCGTGTACCCGCACAGTTGCCGCGGGTTGCGTGAGATCGCGATTGACCTGAATAGCGCAAAAAGCGAGGTCTAAGTGGCTATCGAAAATAAAGTAAGTATGATCGGACATGTCATCCCCAGGCTGTATTAAAAAACCGAACCAAATTCCCATGCGCAAACCCCTTCACGTCGTCTTCTCCATAGCCGTGATCGCGCATCAGATTTAGAAACCGCTGCAAATCGTCAATCGTATGATAATCTGTGGGCGAAAGCTCCAGACCAAATCCACCGTCCAGATCTGTGCCATAAGCCACGTGATCTGTGCTACCTGTCAGTTCGCAGATGTGATCGATGTGTTCGAGCACCGCCTTCATCGGTCGGGTTGCCGTGGTATAATGCGTACTCGGATCGTCCCAATTCCAGGCAGGAGACAGCATCTGCTCGGCAAAAACCATCCCAATTACACCCCCCCGGTCTGTAATCGCGCGGATCATATCATCTGACAAATGCCGCTGCCCCGGCACCAATGCGCGACAATTGCAATGGCTCGCATGCACTGGCCCCTTCCAATAATCGAGAATATGCCAGAAGGTAAGATCGGCCGCATGCGTCAGATCCAGCGCAATATCGGTCTCAGACAGCGCGTCCATCAGCGCGTAAGCCGGTGGATATAGCCCGCCCACCGTACCCGTGCCATGCCCATACGTATTGGCACCAAAATGCGTCAAAGATACAGAGCGCAGTCCCGCTTCATACCATTCGCCCACCTGATCGGGCCCCAGAATCGGATCGGCACTTTCCATCGACAAAATAAGCCCCACGGGCGTATCGTCCGATGGGTTCTCCCAGTCAGAAACACAGGCATTGAGATCTGCAACAGACTTGATAAACCGAATTTCGCCACACCGTTCCAGCGCCCGATAATACGCCAGATGAGATTGGCCTCTCGCATAAGCCACATCCTGTGTGCGCACCGCATTGTGCGTATTATCCTGTGGATTTTGCACGCGACACATAATGGTCGAAAGCATAATCCCCACGCGCCCTTTTCGCATCTCGGGCAAACAAACAGTTGGCGTAAACCGTTTGGGCTGTGGCCCCAGGCGTTTCTCCAGCGAATCTGGATGGTTTGACAATCCCCCCACCATACTGTCTTCGCGCTCGCGCAACACATATACAGACTGCGTGAGATCCCGGCGATAAAACAGTGCATTAAACGCCATATCGAGATGTCCATCAATAATTAAATATTCGCGCATATCCAATATCCCAATTCAAAGAGTTGCTCGCTCACGAGTAACGTAGCACGCAAATCGCTTAAGTGCAAGTACAAATAAAAACCCCATCTTAATTGGATGGGGGTTTTTTCTTGTAGTGCGTCAAGAGACCGCGCTTGTCGTGAACAAATGGCTTTCGACCCTCGACTTTATTTTGTCATATCTTCAATTTCGTCCTGCACGCGCTTGCGCCACTCGCGGTCGGCATCGGATTCTTTTTTCTTTTGCACACGTCTCTGTCTATACGGCTTACTCACGGGCTTATCTTCAACCACTTCAATAAACGGACCATCTTTGCGATTGCGACGTTTCCAATACCGAACGGATACCCAACACAGATAAATCATTGCAGCGATAAAAATCAACAACTGTGCGGTCATGTAAGCCTCCATTTACGCGATTATTTCACTTCATAAAATATCATAAATAATAAGCCGCGTCAAGCGGTGAATTGCCTAATTTGAGACATTTTTTATTTTGCAAATAGGGGCTTGTCTCACTCTATAAATTCTCTTAACTTTTTTAGATGCAACAGGCTCAAAACGCACGCATCCAAAGGAATAATACATGTCTCCACTCCACTTAGCTAAAACTTGCGAACTCCATGTCCATCCCGGCGGATGCTTGACCGCCGAAGACCTCATAGAACTCGGCAAAGACCTTTACGAAGACATTGACTGGACGCTCTTTACCGACGCCTACGAAGAAGCTTATGGCATTCGCCCGGATCCCATCGCACTCTATCGCGATGCCATCTCCAATCCAACCGTGGGACTTGCCAAATTTAAAGAACACTACATCTACACCGAAAAAGATGGGGGCGACTTTGGCCGGTTTAAAGCCAAATTCAACCTCATCAGCAGCCTTTTGAGGCATCCGCCCGAAAGACAGGAACTCCTGATCAAGGCGTTTTTCAAAGCACATGACCGGCATCGCAAAGAAGGTATCACCTTTATCGAATACCGTTGCAGCGGCGGTGGGGAAACGCGAGAGGGATTCATCGACTTTCACCGCACAAACGCCCAAATTCTCTCAAACGCATCGCAAAACAACACAACCGCGCGCTACATCGTCACTCTGCGCCGCCAGACCGCGCAGCAAGACTACGAATGGGTGCAAAAACTCATAGATGAAAACCCCGAACTCATACCCACCATCGTCGGCATTGACTTTGCCGATATAGAAGAAGGCTACCCCCCCAAAGACAACCGCGCACTCTTCCAACATGTACACATAGACAACCAGCAACGCCCCGAACGCGCCCTCGAAATCACCTATCATGTGGGCGAAAGCTATTTCGACAAATCCCTCGAAAGCGCGATACGCTGGTGTCACGAAGCCGCCGAAATGGGCGCCAGGCGATTGGGCCATGCCACGGCGCTCGGCCTCGACCCGGCAGTCGCGATTGCGCGCCGCCCCGATGCACACACCAAAGAACGGGTTAGCGAACGCCTCGACCAGATCGCCTACGATCTCACGCACGCCTCTGAACTTTTGGCCTTCGATATCGAAGTGAACGCCAGCGCACTCCAAACCGAACGACAAACCCTGAAAAATCGAACACCCGAAGAAATAGTCGAGCGCCCATATAATCCCCAACGCCTCGAAGAAATCCGCAACCGCCAGCAATTTGTTCTCAACCACCTCACAAAACTCGGCACAGTCATCGAAACGTGCCCCACCTCCAATCTCCGCATAGGCGGCGTGCCCGATCCCGCTCATCACCCCATCCACACATTCCTCAAATCAAATGTCAACCTCGTCATCGGCGCAGACGACCCCGGCATCTTCGACAGCCCGCTCGCCAGCGAAATCGACTGGGCACTCACCCACACCAACTGGACACCAGAAGCTCTGGACAAACGCCTCGGCGATCCCCGCCGGTTTCAACTGGGAAGCCTGCGCCACCACCACAGATCTGACAGTTAGACAAATCAATTCTTAAACGCCGAAAAAAGTGTACCATTTTGGAACTTACTCCAAAATAGTTGAAATAATTTGGAGCTATCCTCCTAAATAGTTCAGTTTCAAGGCATAGATTATTTGTGTACCAAGTGTCCGAAAACGGACACCACTGTATCATTATCGGACACTTATGTGGGAATGCCAATTTCCTATTTTTACTTAACCTGTTGAAAAATATACACAAAAAACTTTTGGCACGGTTATTGCTATTAAAAAATAACACTTGATAGCCTATCTTATATTTCAACAGGAGGAACCATGTTCAAAAATCACATCACCGTCGCCATCCGCACACTCTTGCGTCACAAAGTCTATTCTTTTGTCAACATCTCTGGACTCGCCGTTGGTATTGCGTGCTGCATGTTGATCATGCTCTTTGTACAGGACGAACTGAGCTACGATAGATTTCACAAAAATGCCAATCAAATCTATCGCGTTTTGTGGGACGGCCGATACGGCGACAACGAATGGACCATTCCCTATGTATCGGTACCCATATCTGAAACCCTGAAAGAACAATTTCCAGAGGTCGTTCACAGCACGCGATTGAGACGAGAAAGCCAAACCTTTCATCGAGAATCCAATTATGTCATCGAAAAAAATTTCTACTACGCAGAAAGCAGCTTTTTCGATGTCTTTACCATCCCCTTCATCGCGGGAGATTCCGCAACAGCACTCAATTCTCCCAACGCCGTCATTCTCACCGAACAAAGCGCGCAGCGTTACTTTCCCAATCGCGATCCAATGGGGCAAACTCTTGAACTCAACGATGGTACATCGCTCCAGGTCACGGGCGTGGTCAAAGAATTTCCACCCCAGTCCCACTTTCACTTCGACTTTCTCGCCCCCCTCGAAACACTCCCCATTATCGAGCGTAGAAAATCAGCCTGGGGATCGGCCACTGTTTATACGTACCTCGTGTTAAAAGACGGGGCATCTGCCTCTGAATTGCAAACCAAATTTACGGCTTATGTTCGCGAACACATCTTGAGCAAAATGCCACCCATGCCCGGCTACCACACCAACTACCTCATTCAACCCCTCACAGACATCCATCTATATTCGAACCTCAAATATGAAATCACTGCAAATAGCAATATCATGTATGTCTATATCTTTTCACTCATCGCAATTTTTGTCCTGCTACTCGCCTGCATTAACTTCGTCAACCTCTCCACAGCGCGTTCATCAACCCGCGCCCGCGAAGTCGGCGTTCGAAAAGTACTCGGCTCTCATCGCTCGCAACTCATCCGCCAATTCTTCTCCGAATCCACCATCTGCGTCGCCTTCTCAAGTATTCTGGCAATTGGTATGTGCGAATTGGGACTGCCACTCCTCAACAGCCTTGCGAACAAACACCTCACAATGGGCAGCCTGGTCGCGCCCCATGTGCTCATTGGATTATTCGCTCTCATCATCGCCGTCGGTCTTTCAGCCGGCATGTATCCCGCACTTTATCTCTCCTCATTCTGGCCTGTTACAGCACTCAAAGGATATATATCATCGGGCAAAGCCTATCTTCGCAATGGACTGGTCATCGCACAGTTTTGCATTTCCATCAGCCTCCTGGTCGGCACCCTCGTCGTTCGCGACCAGATTCATTTCGCACAAAATAAACACCTCGGATTTGACAAAGAACACGTCCTCATTCTTCAGGGAATACCGCGTACCATGACCTCCCCCAGACAAGCCATGACATTCAGAGACCAATTTGAAACGCTGCCGCAGATAGCTACAGCCTCACTCAATACGGGCATACCAGGGCGTGATTTTGATTCTATGCTCTTCGTTCCCGAACAACCGGCAAATTATGAAAAAACATCTCTCACATACACATTGGCAGATGAAAAATACGTCGAGGCATTGAATATAGAAATTGTAGAAGGTCGTAACTTTTCTCCCGCAGAACATGCAACAGATGTCTCTGCATTTCTCGTCAACCAATCCGCTGTCAAAGCCCTGGGGTGGCAAACCGCACTTGGGAAAAAACTCAAAAGAGGCAGCGGAATCGAAGGGACAATTATCGGTGTGGTATCCGATTTTCACATCGGCTCTCTCAAACAGGAAATTGAACCACTCGTCCTGCCCTATCTGCACCGATCCCCAATGTACCTCGCCATTCGCCTCCACCCCGGCAACGTCGCAGAAGCCATTTCTGCGGTTGAAGAAACCTGGAAAAAGCTCGCACCAAATCAGCCGTTCAGCTACACATTCTTAGACCAGGATTACGCCAGACTCTACAATCGCGAACAACAAATGTCCCACGTCTTCCAAATCTTTTCCGGCCTCGCCATCCTCATCGCCTGCCTCGGCCTCTTTGGTCTGGCTGCGTTTACCACCCAACAGCGCACCAAAGAAATCGGCATTCGCAAAATACTCGGAGCCTCTGTATCAGGCATTGTATGCTTACTCTCCAAAGACTTTCTCAAACTCGTCCTCATCGCCAATCTCGTCGCCTGGCCGATTGCATACTACGCGATGAACCAGTGGCTCCAGAGCTTCGCTTACCGCATCAACCTAAGCATCGGCACATTTATCCTGAGTGGCCTCATCGCCCTGTTCATCGCGCTTCTGACCGTCAGTTATCAAGCCATCAAAGCTGCACGAGCGAATCCCGTGGAAGCCTTGCGGTATGAGTAATAGCAGAAGTGATAGTCTGCCCCCAATCCACATGCTTGACATACTGGATTCAAAACCGTATTTTCCGCATCAAAGGAGAACACTGTGTTTGAACCCGGTATGAAAACATTTTACGATACCCACGGCTATCTCGTCGTAAAAAACCTCTTTGAAAAAGAAGAACTCACCGACGTCATACATCGCACCGACGAGATTATAGCCGACCCGGATCGCGCACCCGAAGGCATCTCAATTGGCCTTGAAGGCAATACCGTAACAGACAAATCAAATCCGGAAGCGCAAAATCACAGTGTGCGCGTTCTCGCATTTGTCGTGCGCTTTGACCCCACCTATCACCCCATTGCCAAACACCCCAAATTACTCGCACTCGTGCACAGCTTAATCGGACCGCGCATTCGCGTTTTTCGCGACCAGATGCTGCTCAAACCGCCGGGTGGTCAGGCGAAACCAGCGCACCAGGACCAGAGCTATTTTCGCGTACAACCCATCAATGGTCTCATCACCGCCTGGATTGCCTTAGACGAGGCCACAGATACCAATGGCTGTATGCGTTATGTACCCGGCTCACACAGACACGGCATCTTCGACATCACCCATGACCCGGACCGCCCCGTGCATCACATACCCGATACGAGAAAGATCGATCTCCCCGAATCCGTCGCCTGTCCCGTGCCAGCAGGATCTGTCATATTTCACCACGGCTGCACTCTGCACCACAGCGAAACAAATCACACAAACACATGGCGCAAAGCGCTCATCCTCCACTATGCCACAACCGATTCTCGCTCCGAACGCGAACAACTCAACAACGAAATCTCTCTTGAAATTGATTGAATAAAAGTTGCGTTTCGCCTTTTTAATTTGGAACGCATTGTATATCTTTGTAAGAGAAACATCGTTCCCACATCCTCACCAGGAGACCACCATGCGCCTGATCTATCTCATCCTTCTGACCCTATTCACAGTCCCGGCTTATGCAAACGAGCATTACCGTGCTGCCGTAGATTCTCTTCCCTCGCAAATTCCCGACCGCATTGTACTCAACTGGTCGGAAAACCCCACCACCACAGCATCGGTCACATGGCGCACCGACACGAGCATCACACAAGCCGAAGGACAGATCGCAAAAGCCAATGCCTCGGCCAATTTTACCACATGGTCCTGGAGCAAAAACGCGCGCACTGAAAAATGGGAACACAATGGAAATACTGCACATTTCCATTCGGTCACATTCAAGGGTCTCAAACCCAATACCCTCTATGCCTATCGCGTGGGCAGTGGCGATATCTGGAGCTCCTGGTATCAATTTCGCACGGCCTCAGCCGAACCTGATGAATTCACCTTCATCTATTTTGGCGATGCACAAAACAACCTGCTCGCTCTGTGGGCGCGCACCATCCGGACCGCAGTGCTCGACGCGCCCCATGCAGATTTTATTCTCCACGCAGGCGACCTCGTCAATCGCGCCAACAGGGACAGCGAATGGGAGGAATGGTTTGAATCTGGCGACTGGATCCATGCAAAAATCCCCAGCATTTCTACGCCGGGGAATCACGAATACTATAAAAATGGAGACAAACGCCATCTATCTGTTCTATGGCGTCCGCATTTCACCCTGCCAGAAAATGGGCCAGAGGGCTTTACGGAAACGACCTATTACACAGACTATCAGGGTGCACGCATCATCTCCCTCAATTCCAATGAAGGTCGTGAAGAACAGGCATCCTGGTTGGAACAAGTACTCAAAGATAACCCGAATAAATGGACCTTTGTCACATTCCATCATCCCGTCTATTCGGCGTCTGAAGGTCGCGACAATAAAGACCTGCGCGAAGCGTGGAAACCCATCTTTGACAAATACGCCGTCGATCTGGTGCTCCAGGGGCACGACCACTCGTATGCCAGAGGGAATAACATCGGCAACGGCGTAACCGTGCGCGACTCAACCAAAGGCACAGTTTATGTCGTATCGGTCAGCGGTCCCAAACAATACAAACTCAGAAAAGACCGCTGGATGACGCGCGGTGCGGAAAACACACAGCTTTACCAGGTCATCACTGTCTCGGGTGACACCCTGAGCTACCGCGCAATGACCGCAGTGGGTGAACTCTACGACGCTTTTGATCTGGTCAAACAGATGGGCAAACCCAACAAACTCATCGATCGCGCGCCTCAATCTCCCGAACGCCGTTGGGAAAATACCCTTGAAAAGAAAGACAAAGACGACAAAGTTTATTAGTGGTATTTTAAATCACTTAGAGAACCCTATGCGTCTAATCTGTCTCACCTTGCTGCTCCAGTTCACAATCCCTGCTTATGCAAACGAATATCACCGTGCTGCCGTAGATCGCGCGCCTAAAAAAATCCCCGACCACATTGTAATCACCTGGTCGGAAGACCCCACCACCACAGCATCGGTCACATGGCGCACCGACACGAGCATCTCACAGGCCGAAGGACAGATCGCAGAAGCCAATGCCTCGGCCAATTTTACCACATGGGCCAGAAACGAAACAGCGCGCACTGAAAAATGGAAACGCAATAGACTTGCCGCCCATTTCCATTCGGTCACATTCAAGGGTCTCAAACCCAACACCCTCTATGCCTATCGCGTGGGCAGCGATAAAATCTGGAGTTCCTGGTATCAATTTCGCACGGCCTCTGCCGAACCGGATGAATTCACCTTCATCTACCTTGGCGATGCACAAAACAACCTGCTCGCTCTTTGGGCGCGCACTATCCGAACCGCGGTGCTCGACGCACCCCACGCCGATTTCATCATCCACGCAGGCGACCTCGTCAACAATGCCAACAGGGACAGCGACTGGCATGAGTGGTTTGAATCTGGTAACTGGATCCATGCAAAAATCCCCAGCATTCCTTCACCAGGGAATCACGAATACTCTAACTATCAAGATGTGAGCAAACGTCGCCTATCTGTTCTATGGCGTCCGCAATTCACCCTGCCAGAAAATGGTCCCGAGGGCTTTACAGAAACCACCTATTACACAGACTATCAGGATGCGCGCATCATCTCGCTCAATTCCAATGTACGCCACAAAGAACAGGTCCCATGGTTGGAACAAGTGCTCGAAAACAACCCCAATAAATGGACCTTTGTCACATTCCATCACCCCATCTTTTCGGCGGGAGGCCGCGCCAATAAAGACCAGCGCGAAGCCTGGAAACCCATCTTTGACAAATACGCCGTCGATCTGGTACTTCAAGGACACAACCACACGTATGCACGAGGGAATAACATCGGCAGCGGCGCAACCGTGCGCGACACGACCAAAGGCACAGTTTATGTCGTATCGGTCAGCGGTCCCAAACAATACAGACTCAAAAAAGACCCCTGGGTGACGCGCGGTGGGGAAAACACACAGCTTTATCAAATCATCACTGTCTCGGGTGACACCTTGCACTACCGCGCAATGACCGCAGTGGGCGAACTCTACGACGCTTTTGATCTGGTCAAACAGATGGACAGACCCAACAAACTCATTGATCGCGTCCCTCAAACTCCCGAACGCCGAACAAAAAATACTCTGAAAAAGAAAAACAAAGACGATAAAGTTTATTAATCAATCAAAATTTTCACCCAAAGAACCCCATGCGCCTGATTTCTCTCACCCTTCTGCTCCTATTCACAGCCCCGGCTTATGCAAATGAATATCACCGTGCAGCCGTAGATCGCGCGCCTAAGAAAATCCCCGACCGCATAGTACTCACCTGGTCGGGAGATCCCACCACCACAGCATCCGTCACCTGGCGCACCGACACGAGCATCTCACAGGCAGAAGGACAAATCGCAGAAGCCAATGCCTCGGCCAATTTTACCACATGGGCCAGAAACGAGACAGCGCGCACAGAAAAGTGGAAACGCAATAGACTTGCCGCCCATTTCCATTCGGTCACATTCAAGGGTCTCAAACCCAACACCCTCTATGCCTATCGCGTGGGCAGCGATAAAATCTGGAGTTCCTGGTATCAATTTCGCACGGCCTCTGCCGAACCGGATGAATTCACCTTCATCTACCTTGGCGATGCACAAAACAACCTGCTCGCTCTTTGGGCGCGCACTATCCGAACCGCGGTGCTCGACGCACCCCACGCCGATTTCATCATCCACGCAGGCGACCTCGTCAACAATGCCAACAGGGACAGCGACTGGCATGAGTGGTTTGAATCTGGTAACTGGATCCATGCAAAAATCCCCAGCATTCCTTCACCAGGGAATCACGAATACTCTAACTATCAAGATGTGAGCAAACGTCGCCTATCTGTTCTATGGCGTCCGCAATTCACCCTGCCCGAAAATGGTCCCGAAGGCTTTGCGGAAACCACCTATTACACGGACTATCAGGGCGCACGCATCATCTCGCTCAATTCCAATGAACGCCACAAAGAACAGGCTCCCTGGTTGGAACAAGTGCTCAAAAACAACCCCAATAAATGGACCTTTGTCACATTCCATCATCCGGTCTATGCGGCATCTGGAGGTCTCGCCAATAAAGACCAGCGCGAAGCGTGGAAACCCATCTTTGACAAATACGCTGTCGATCTGGTGCTTCAAGGTCACAATCACACGTATGCCAGAGGGAACAACATTGGCAACGGCGTAACCGTGCGCGACTCAACCAAAGGTACCGTGTACGTCGTATCGGTCAGCGGTCCCAAACAACTCAAACTCAGAAAAGATCGCTGGATGACGCGCGGTGGGGAAAACACACAGCTTTATCAAATCATCACTGTCTCAGACGACACCTTGCACTACCGCGCAATGACCGCTGTAGGCGAACTCTACGATGCCTTTGATCTGGTCAAACAGATGGGCAAACCCAACAAACTCATCGATCGCGCACCCCAATCCCCCGAACGCCGTTGGGAAAATACCCTTAAAAAGAAAAACAAAGACGATAAAGTTTATTAATCAACGGTTGCATCTCCCGCTATATCCACCTCACACCCTTCCTCCTCACTGCGATAAATCCCATCCAAAATCGCCATCACCTGAAGCGACTGCTCGGCCGGTACTGGTGACGGTTTACCCTCTGCTATCGCCCTGGCAAACGTCATGCATTCCAGCGCGTGCGCTTTGGCGATATCTCCCGTATCTTGCAATGCGTATTTCTGATGTTGCTGTGTCTTGGAATCCGAATAATAAATCTCACAACTCGGCAAGTGTGCCCCGCCCTTCGTACCGTAAAGCCATATCTGCCGTTCTGACGGGGGACCCTGATGCAACATCCAACTCGTCTCCAGAATAAGCGAAGCCCCATTTTCAAACCGCACAAAAGCCGCAGCAAAATCCTCCACATCAAATTCTTTGGGAATCGCACCACCACTGCGTCCCATCGTACTAAAAGCGCCCTCTTGATGTGCCAACTCCGCCTTCGCCACACCCGTCACAGCTACGGGATTGGGATTGCCCATCAACCACAGAGTCAAATCTAAAACGTGAACGCCAATATCGATACACGGCCCGCCGCCGCTGTGCTTTTTCATAATAAAACCCGGGCGCGCGGGCACCCCTGACCGCCGCAACATCCAGCATCGCGCGTGATACACATTGCCCAAAACCCCCGTTTCCAATTCCTTCTTCATCGCCAGAGATGACCCGGAAAACCGCGACGACTGCGCGCACATCAACAACTTGCCCGACCGGTCGCGTGCAGCAATCATATCTTTCACCAATTGGGGGCTGGGTGCCAGTGGTTTTTCACAAATCACATGTTTGCCCGCATCCAGCGCGCCGATAGATAGTGGCGCGTGATAATTATTTGGTGTACACACATCCACAATATCGATCTCTGGATCGGCAAACAAATCTTCCGGATTCACATACAGTTTTTTGATCCCGTATTGTTCTCCCCATGTATTCAACACATCTTCGCTAATATCGCTTCCGGCCACCAATTCGGCGTGTTCTGAAGCTTGCCAACCCGGAATGTGCGTCCGCGCAATACCTCCCACCCCGACAATACCCACCTTCAATTTATCTGCCATTTTGCCTCCTCAGTTAAATTAGCATTCAGCCCCAACCCCCCAAGCGGTCAGCAGTCAGCTATCAGCCCGCCCGACCACCTAACCCCTTGTGTCTTTGTGTCTCTGTGTGAGACCTCCTCTCAAATAACAAAACGACCTGCACATTGTCAACGCAGACCTTTTTCGCTATAGATAAGATTAAACATATTTACAACCGCTTGACGTCCTTCCCTGACCAACGTACATTGCCTATCCCCGCACAGCACCATCTCTCACCTTTTAATAACAGATATTGCCATGACCATACACGACCTCGACACACCAGCGCTCACCATCGACCTCGATGTCCTCGAAAAAAATATTCGAGAAACGCAAGAGGCATGCGACAAATTCGACATTCCCCTTCGCGTACACACCAAAACCCACAAAATCCCCGAAATCGCCAAAATGCAACTCGCTGCGGGAGCCATTGGCATTGTCTGCCAGAAAGTAGGCGAAGCCGAAGCTATGGTTGAAGCCGGTATTCCCGACATCCTCATCCCCTATAATATTGTAGGACCCATCAAAGTCAAACGCCTTGCCGAACTGTGCAAAAGCGCAACCATGACCGTCGCTGTCGATTCGGAAATCACCGTGCGTGGTCTATCCGATGGCGCAACAGAAAACGATGTCACCATCAACATCCTCATCGAATGCGACACCGGAGGCAATCGCTGCGGCGTACAATCGCCCAAAGCCGCGCTTGAACTCGCGCAAAAAATTACAAACATGCCCGGCCTTCAGTTCCAGGGCATCATGACCTATCCCAGTCACGAACGCGCCAAAGCCTTCATCGACCAAACGCGCGACCTGCTTCAAAGCGCGGGCATCGCGGTCAACACCATCAGCGGAGGTGGCACGGGCTCTGCCGAAGTTTCCAAAGCCATTGGCTGCACTGAAACCCGTATTGGATCCTACGTCTTTGAAGGTCTGCGCCGCATCAACCGCGAAAACAACCCCCCCAACCCCATCACCTGTGCCGAACGCATGATAGTCACCATCGTCAGCACACCTGCACCCGACCGCGTCATCATCGATGGCGGGCAAAAAACATTCACCAGTTATGCCCCCACCCCTTATGGATACATCGTCGAACACCCCAATGCCAAAATCTACGGCATGTCTGTCGAACACGGCCACGTCGATATCTCAGAATGCAACCGCATTTTCACCGTAGGCGACCGCCTCTCCGTCATTCCCCTGCATCAGGGCATGACCACCAACCTCCACGACGAAGTCTATGCCGTGCGAAATGGCAATGTAGAACACGTATGGAAAGTTGCCGGGCGCGGAAAAGTACAGTAAAAATTTGACATTCCAAAAAATCATGTCCAAACAAACACATAAATTATCCAGACGCAAAGCAATCGCTGGCATTGGTATCAGTGGCCTTGTTCTTACACAGCGTGCATTGTCTCAGGAGATCGCCGTGAACACAACAAACAGTGCAACCATAACGCGCTACGCCACCGTTCAAGCTATGAGATCCTCGCCCGAAATCCGCGAAGGTGACTGGGTAGAAACCGCGGGCTTTTACATCCCCGGTGACGGCGGCGCAGCCCTGTATCATATCGAAAAAACGAATGAAAATATCCAGCCAAATGATGCCGACATCATCGTATTAGACAATGGCACAGTCGCCATCTTGCGCGAAAACAAAGCCGTGAACTACAAAATGTTTGGCGCGATTGGCGATGGTGAAAATGACGATGGCGTACAAATAACCCTGGCGCATAAATACGCCAACGCACACAAAGTCCCGATTGTGAATTTAAGCGGCGAATATTGGATCTTGCAAACCAATGACATACCCATCAAAACCAACGTCTCATGGGGACAAACAATTTTTCACATCGATGAACAGTACAACAGCCAAAGGGAGCCGCGCTTTGAAATTCTCAACGATCACCCGTCAAAAAAACTCACGCGAGACGAAACCATCAAAGCGGCTCTATTGGAAAAACTAAAACCCGGCGTGCAACTCATTCCCGAACTGGCACAATATGCAGGCCATCTCATCATCGCCGAAGATGACGATGACCGCATTGGCATTCGGGCAGGCAATTATTCAAAGGCCGGATGGGGGCGCGAAGAACTATTCTATGTTGAAGAAGAGGGCCGCATCATTGGCGATATAGCCTGGGAATTCAAAAACTTTACCGACATCACCGCCATACCCTGCAACGACAATTACCTCATCGTCGAAGGCGGCGGATTTTACTTTTCTGGCGACAGTGGAAGCGGTAGATCCTGGCGGTATCACCACCACGGCATCTCCATACGGCGCAGCCGCACCATCATCCGCGAACAATGGATGGGCCTGGAAAAAGGGAAACGAGATATCTCCATGCACCCCCGTCGCGGCTTTTACGTATTCAGCGGTGTTTACGACGTCACGCTGGAAAATATCCGCGCAATGCCCTGGGAGAAAAATCGCGAAGAAAAAGACAGAGTACTCGGTGCGGGCACCTACGGCATTGGCGGTGCGCGGATGCTCAATTGCACCTTTCGCAACATCACGGCAGAAGGCGGCTGGGTAGCCTGGGGTGTTTTTGGTACCAATCTCAACAAAAACTTCCGCTTTGAAAACTGCCGCCTCAACCGCATCGACGTGCATTTCCACTGCTGGAACCTCTACATCAGCAACTGCACCATTGGCTTCAAAGGCATCGCCCTGACAGGTGGCGGTGAATTGGTAATCGAAAACACCACGCGCCACGGCAACCAATTCGTCAATTTCAGGCGCGACTATGGAGCCAAATGGGACGGGCATATACGCATCCGCGGCTGCCGGTTAATGCCCAGTAGTAATGGCCGTGTCTCGGTCCTATCCTGTCGTCCGGCCGATTTCGACTACCAGTATCCCATAGGCTTTGCACGCACGGTCACAATCGAAGACCTGCTCATCGATTACAGCGCTGCGCCCGCATCAACTGCACCGTGCTGGCTAATGGACACTGTCCCCTTTTCCAAAACCAAAAACAATACCCGCCTCTTCTTTCCCCATCGTATTGAATTTCGAAACATCACCGTCGCAGGTAGAAAGCAAGGCGTTCGCCTCATCCGCATACCCAATCCACACTACTACGACCTGCGCCGCAATGGCGGCTACGATGGCACACAACTCCACGCCAACAGCACCCTCATCTGCGACAATATACAACTCGAAAAATTCACTCAGGAAATTGCCGACGATGATGAACAGGTACATATCCTGATCGGTGGAGAATCAGCGACCGACTATGCCGATGCACTCGCCCTCTATCCCAAAATGCGATTTACCGACTGTGAAAATATCAGTGTGTACCTGGGCAACTGCATTGCCAGTGCGACTTTTGAACGGTGCAGCCTGAACACCATAACCGCACCCAATTTGCGGGGCGAACTCGTATTTACCGAGTGCCATCTCCAGCCCGACGTCAAAAAAGTACCAGAGCAATTTTACATTTTGCAAAACACGTTGGGCACGCGCTTCACCAACTGCACCCTTCACGCGCCCATCGTCAACGGCACAATGAACCCGGACCTGATGGACCGCCTGGGCTTCATCAAAATCAACGAATCTGTACAACACTACCATCTCAATACAGCACTTGGGAATGATGTCATAGACCATCTCAAAAACTCGGGAACCACACTCATACCAGAATTTATCACCAAACTAAAACTGCACCACGATTTGGAATCATAGCTTCATTCCAATTTTTCAAAGGAGTACTCCGCCGTGAGAGACGTACGCTGGGAGCGCATGTTCCCCGATGAACTCGAAGCCGCATTCAAAGCCTGTCCAGTCGTCTATTTCCCCTATGGCCTGTGCGAACCACACGGCCCACAAAATGCTGTGGGACTCGACGCCCTCAAAGCCCACGGCATTGCCGTTCGCACCGCGCACAAACACGGCGGCATTGTCGCCCCGCCCGACTACTGGCATATCCACGAAATTGGAGGCTATGCCCTCTGGTCAGAACGCTCGGTTGGCAAATCCGAACGATCCTGGCTAACCTGTATGCCGCCCTGGCAACACTTCAAAAACATCTGCTATCACATCCGCCAGGCCGACACCCTCGGCTTTCAAGCGGCCATCTTCCTCACCGGGCACTACGGCCCCAACTGGCAAGACCTGAAAACCCTGTGTGAACTCATCCAGCCCCAGGTGGGCACGCGCCTGTATAGCCTGCCCGATTTTGAAGCCAACCAACCCGGCTTTGACAATGACAACAACAGCGGTGGCGACCACGCGGGAAAAGTCGAAACCTCTCTTCTTTGGGCCATTGAACCCGACTGTGTCGATATCTCCCGTTTACCGCCCAAAAGTGAACCCGGTCCGCACTTTGCCATGGGCCAAAATGTCCGCGAATCCAATCGCCAAATTGGCGAGCGCATGGTCAATGACGAAATCGAGTGGCTCGGCAACAAAGTTAGAGAATTACTCGCCGCGTATGAATCGGAAAAACCCACGCAAAAACTTCGCACCTTCGACCAGGTCGAACACATCTGGGAAACCGTTATCCGCCCCGAACTCCCCAACTTCCGCACGATGCAAACAGCGTGGTCGGACGACGCCACGCTCCCGGAAGACTCTGTCTGGTACGCCAACTGGAAAGTACCAGACCGCGAATGGTAAAATAAAACGGCCTGCATTGCCAATGCAGGCCGTATCTCATTGCAGAATTGTTTTACCCGATCACACTTGTTGTCAACCGAACATTGTATATATTTAGATTTATCGTAATAACATCGTCCAATACGCCACGCATAGCGTATGTTGCCCCATTTTTTACTGAGGAGATTCAATATGAAGCAACTGATTATGTTTTTCGCTCTGTTCTTTCTGGCCCACTCAACCCTATCTGCTGCCGAGTTAAAAGGCAAAGTACGCGATGCCGAAACCGGTGAAGCCCTGCCGGGCGCAAACGTGTATTTAGAAGGTGCTGGACGAGGAACTGCTACAGATCTCGATGGACAATTTGAGATCACCAGAGTCGGCGAAGGCAGCTATACACTCGTCATAAGTTTTGTAGGATATAAAGAATATCGCAACGCCATCGTTGTAAAAGCGGATGCTGCCGAGTTATTTATAGAACTCATGCCCGAAGCATTTCGAGGCAAAGAAGTCACCGTCGTTGCCGACCGCGCCAAACTGCGCGAAACACCCGTTGCCTTCTCAGACGTACCAAAAGCCGATATGGAGCGCAAACTCGGCTCGCGCGATCTCCCGATGATTTTGAATGATACGCCGGGCGTTTATGCAACCGAGCAAGGTGGAGGCCCTGGCGATTCTCGCATCAATGTGAGGGGATTCGACCAGCGCAACGTCGCCGTCATGATCAACGGCGTGCCAGTCAACGATATGGAAAACGGCTGGGTCTATTGGTCCAACTGGGATGGCCTGAGCGATGTCACATCGTCAATCCAGGTACAGCGCGGATTGGGCGCCTCAAATCTGGCAATAGCCTCAGTGGGTGGCACCATGAACATTGTCACCGACATCGCCCGCCAACAGCGCGGATTCAAAATCAAACAGGAAGCGGGAAACAACGCCTTTTACAAAACCACAGTTAATTTTTCATCGGGTTTGATGAACGGCAAAACCGCTTTCACCCTGGGCCTCACGCGCAAAATCGGCGATGGCCTGCCCGATCAGGCCTGGACATCGGCGTGGTCCTATTTTGGCGCACTGAGTTTTTTCGCGTCTGAGACACACAAAATTGACCTGTTTGTCGTAGGCGCGCCACAACGCCATGGGCATCGCCTCTACAAGCAATCTATTGCAACCTTTGATGCCGATTACGCCCGATCTCTGGGCATTGATGTTTCGGATGCGAGAAACTACGGTATCGATTACAACCCCAACTGGGGACGCTCGCCATTCTCATCCTATCAGGAGTACTACAACGGCCAGGTACACGATGCGCGCGATAGCGAAATCATCATGGAACGCGAAAATTTTTACCACAAACCCCAGATCAATTTGAACTGGTACTGGACACCCAACGAGCAGTTCATCCTGTCCAATGTATTTTATTTTTCGCGCGGCAAAGGCGGCGGCACAGGGCGTTTGGGTACCAACCCGCGCTCGCTACCCGATGGCAGCATCAACTGGCAACGCGTTGCCGATGAATTGAACACCCAAACAGCATCGGAAGCCCATCTCGATCTGGTAGGTGCAGGCGAAGTAGGTGCCAATGAAATTGCGGCGAGAACCGTCATACGAAACTCGGTCAACCAGCACTTCTGGTATGGATATTTGGGCACAGCTGAACACCGTTTGAGCGACATCTATACGCTGGCTTTTGGTATAGATTTGCGCTATTACAGAGGGCAGCACTGGCGCGAAGTACGCAATCTGCTCGGCGCCGATTATTACGTCTTCCCCTGGGATAACAATGCCACGACCTCCGTCAAGCGACTCGGCGACAAAGTCTCCTACCACAACGATGGTCTCACGCGCTGGGGGGGTGGTTTTGCACAACTCGAAGGTCGGTTTAACGACTTTACGGCATTTTTGAGCACATCTGCGTCCATAACAGGTTATAAACGCATTGACTATTTCCGTGCCAAGATCAATGGCGACTGGGATCAGACCGACTGGGAGAACTTCAAAGGCTACACCGTAAAAGTGGGCGGCAACTACAATGCAACCCCCGTAGTCAATATGTATGCCAACATCGGCTGGCTTTCAACAGCCCCCAAATTCGACTCCGTTTATCACTACGACAACAGCCTTTACGACCCCACCTTCAATGAAAAAGTCGCCTCATTTGAGTTGGGCACCGGGTATTTCAAACGCGGCGTAGTGACAGCAAACACAAATTTCTATTACACCAGATGGATAGACCGTTCGTGGCCCAAGAGCATTTACAGCGAAAAACTCGACCAGCGCTTCCGGTTTTTGCTAAACGGCATTGACGCGCGGCATACAGGCATAGAGTTCGACCTGAAAGCGCGTCCCCATTCCATGCTGGAAGTGCGCGGCATGTTATCGCTGGGCAATTGGGAATGGCTCAACGATGCCAATGTCACATTTTCCCCTGAAGAAGACCCATCGGCCATCGGCAACTTTCAAGTCTATGCCAAAGGACTAAAAGTGGGCGACTCGGCGCAAAAAACCCTTGCACTGAGCGGCACAATATTTCCCAAACGCGGCCTCTACGCCTCGCTGAATCTGCGGCGATTTATGGATCACTATGCCAAATTTGACCCCGCCAACCGAACAGATGCCAGCGACCGAAAACAGTCCTGGCAACTCCCGAATTACAACCTGATAAACCTGCATGCGGGCTACACCTTGCCCGGCAATACATTTGGCAATGGCAAAGTGAAACTGCAATTACACGTCTTCAATTTGCTCGACGAACGCTATATATCCGATGCAGACGACGGCAATAATCACGACGCAGCAAGTGCCCGCGTATTCCTTGGCCTATTGCGCCGCTGGAATATTTCACTATCGTACGATTATTAGCAGCCAGCAATTCTAACACAGGAGACCTCCGTGAGCGATCCCATCCGCGGCATCTTGCCCGTATTACAAACACCCGTTGCCAAATCCGGTGACTTCGACATCGAAAGCATGGAGCGACAGATCGACTTCTGCATCGCCGCAGGTGCAGGTGGCCTGGTCTTTCCCGTGCTCGGAGGTGAATTTCAATATCTCTCCGACCGCGAGCGACAAACCCTCGTCGAAATCGTCGTCAAAAAAACCGACAAACGCACCCCCGTCATCACCGGTGTGGCCGGCACAAATATCTCCACAGCCACTGAACACGCCGCCCATGCCGGACGCGCAGGTGCCGACGCCGTCATCGCCATGCCACCCTATATGGGCAGCGGAGGACCCGACGAAAATCTCCGCTACTTCGAGGCCATTTCCAGCGCCGGACAATTGCCCATTTTCATCCAGAACGCAGGTGCTGGCATGCAACCTCCTGCACTCGTTCGCCTGCTCACCGAAGTCGAGCACCTCATCTACGTCAAAGAAGAAGCCAATCCCAGCGCACATCACATCAGCGCCATCGTCGCCGAAGCAGGGGATCACTGTCAGGGCGTTTTTGGCGGGGCATGGTGCCGCTGGATGATCTCAGAAATGCGACGAGGCGCCAGTGGCTTTATGCCCGGCGCCCCGGTTGTGGATATTCATGTCGATATCTGGGATGCTTTCCAAGCAGGCGATGAAGACAGAGCACGCGATCTCTTCGATCAACTCCTTCCACTCACCAACCTGATCCAAATCCTCGGTCTCCGCCTGGTCAAAGAAGTACTCATTCGCCGAGGCATCTTCAAAACGAGCGGTATGCGCGCGCCCGGCAGCACACAATTGGACGACGACGACCACCGCGAACTCGACGCCATCCTCACAAAACTTCGCCCCCTATTCCGCACAGAGGCGTCGTAGATAGGAACGCACCTTCATGTTGATGACTTTGATTCGATAAAAGGCGTGCAAACAGTCTTCCCGGACGCGCAATTTGGTACCGAGCAGGGCTTGGATCTTTTAAGAGGAGCCATTCTACATCAATTCCCGAAATTTTTCTTCATTAATTCCCGCCTGCCGCAGCATTTCATAAAATAGCCACCGCGGAATATCTCGTCCATGTTTGTGGCTAATGCGAACACGCAAAATCGTTCCATTTACGAGCACTTTGCGCCAAGTCTCGTGTTTCCGAGATCGAATTTTTGCGAATCCCAAAACGCGCAACACTTTGCGAAATTGGTCAAACCTGTACACGGCCATGTTGAATTTCAATTAGCATGCGAATATCCCAAGCATCGTTACAGGCTGCAATCGCCTGGATATAAGGTAAATGATGGGCGCGATTGGGACTGTTTTGATAAATTTCTAAGTCCTCCAAATATTCCTCAGCATAATCCTGCATGGCTTCCAGCATATCTTCCAGTGCTTCATCGGGCGTTGCCATTTCAGTCACCAAATCCAATTCAGGACAGAAAGCGCATACCATCGCGTCATCTCGAGCAAGAATTATTGTCAATCGTTTTTCAAAAAATGAAATTTTCGGTGGCAAAAGCGATTGTTCATTGTTCATTATTCGCTCCTTTCCACAAAGCGTTGTACCATTTCCTCGCGGAGGCGGAGAATGGCGTTGTTTTCGTCCAATTCGACGTCGGATTGGTGTATGGGGTGTCCTGCGGCGATTTTGCGTTTTAGTTTGAGATTGTGAGCTAGGCCGATGGGCAGAGTGTTGGATATGCAAGCCTGATCAGCCGGCATGAGTTTGCCGTACACGCGGTAGCCGCCTTCGCCGTCCAGGACTTCTCCCTGGGGGAGATCGCGTTTTGCAGTGGCGACAACGTCTGCATTAAAAACAACGGGCGCGCCGCTGGCTTCGCCGCGCAAGCCAGCGCGCAAGACGCTGGTGGTAAGTTCCATGCCAACCAGGTGGTAGGGGCGATAGATGGCCGTGTAGCGTCCCGTGGAATCAGTGGGAAGGCCGTATTCGGAGAAGCAGCGGCGGATGTAGTCGCCGGGAGCTTCGATGGTGACGTAAACACCCCAGCGTAGATCCCGATCGACAGGGGTTCCATCTCGTTGCAGGCTGGAGACGACTTCGACGGTTCCCTTGTGAGAAAGTTGACCCCCGTCGCTATGAGGCCGGCAAATATCTGGCAACTGATCAATGCCGCAAGGCGGAAACTTCAGGCCTGCGGGCTGGGGATTCAGGCCAGTGGCATTTGAGACAGCGGCCATTTCAATAGCGGATTTTGTCCCGTCCAAAAAAGAGTTAAACATACGGGGGTTCAGATCACCCTCTGCAACAGTTTCTGCATCGAAACCGTAGTGCTCCCAGACAGTATCAGGAGTGGATGCGTGGTACGCAGACCGGTATTTGGTGCCCTTGCCAGCGCAGACAATGTCGAAGCCATTGGTCTGTGCCCATTCAACCAATTCACAGATCAAAGCCGGTTGATCGCCATAGGCGAGGGTGTACACGAGACCAGCAGATGCTGCACGTTGAGCCAGGAGGGGACCGACCAGAACGTCTGCTTCGACATTGACCATGACCAGGTGGCGCCCGTGTTCGATGGCTTGAAGGGCGTGGTGGATGCCTGCGAGAGGATTGCCAGTGGCTTCGACCAGAACGTCCAGACCGTCCGCCCGGATGAGGGCATCGCCGTCATCGGTGAGATAGGTGGCACCAGTTTTGAGGGCGTGATCGAAGTGGGTTGCGGAAAATTGTTCGGGCGGCCACTCAGCACGCGTGAGAGCATCACGCGCCCGGTGCAGGGATAGATCGGCCACACCCAGGACGTGCAGACCCGCAACGCGACGGGCCTGGGCCAGGAACATGGTGCCGAATTTTCCAGCGCCGATGAGGCCCACGCGAAGGGGGTTTTTAGACTCGGCCCGGGCAGTTAGCAAGTGTAAGAGTTGACCGTTGGCCAAAGGATTCCCCACAAGAGAAAATTATGAGAGGCTCAATCAGGCATTTTCAAAGCAGTCTGCCATGTCGTTGAGAAAATGATCCGGATCTACTTTGCGATACTGTTCGACATAACGATGATCGGTCTGTGGGTTTTCGAGAACCTGTCGCCGAAGAAAATGTGGAATTGATAGGCCATCTATGTCGGACAGTCTATTGAGGCTCGACTGAAGGAGATCTTGCACGTTTTGTGCGGTATGGATTTCGATATTGGGTTCGGAGGTGTTGTAATAATAGACAGCTTTCAGGTGAGTACGGAGCATTTTGACCGCATAAGCAGGTAGAGATTTTTCTTCGCGATTTGGGCGGAAGGCTTCGGGCCAGAACAGGCGGTTGATCTGAAGGTCAAACGCTTTCTTGAGCATGCCGGAAACGCTGCCGTGGGCGGGAATCCATTTTGAGTCGGGCCAGACGTCTAAATTGCCCCAGGGACCGCCCAGCGTATTTTTCTCAAGTGGCAGGCGTCCACATCCCGAGTTGACGCCTTCTCGGGTGATGTCCAGGATGGCAAAGTGCTGGGGATAAATAAAAAAATCATCCGTGCGAGCGCGCCAGATATCGTAAAAGGCAGTGGTCAGTGACAGAAGTGCATATCCGACGTGTAGTATGCCATCTTCGAGATGGGGAGAGATGACACCCGTGCGGTCCAATTCGTGGTAGTCCGGACAGAAGGTCTCAAAATCGACGCAAGTGAGGCCGTTTTCGCCAGATTGCCAGTATTCAAAATCCTGAGAGATTAAGAGGGTGCTGGTGTGCATAAGAAAAGACCTACTATTTTTCCATAAACGGACCCTGCTGATCGATGCGTTGCAGAGTTTGTTTGAACTTGTCGGAACCGTCGTCTTCCCAGACATCCAGGCGAATGCCCCGGATGTTGCCTTCGGGGAAACCAGTGAGGCGGGCAACGTTTGGGAATCCTCTGGTATAGAGCTTGTGGCCATCGGGTAGATGCAGGATGCCAATAGTGGGGGGAATAACAGTGGGTTTGTTGGCAGCGCATCTGGCCAGCGCGTCTTCATCGACCTCTACGCCGAGGCCAGCGCCTTTGGGTACCGGAGAGGAACCGCCTGCGACTTCGATGCGCTGTTTGACAACGTCTTCACCGTACTGGTCGTCCAGGTTGGTAGAATGAGCCACGTTGGGAATCACGGCGCCCATATGCAGAGCCATGGCTTTGGTGAGGGTACCGCCTGTGAGCTGGATGACAGAGGAGACATTGGCCAGGGCAGTAGCAAATCCACGCACGAGGGTAGAGCCAATGCCGCCTTCGCCGATCATGTAGGCATCGGCGCAACCGCGAATAATCTCCTGGCCTCCGCCGAGTTGGGGGACATGCATGAGCAGTGGCAAACTGGTTTTCTCCCTCAGAAGGCGCCAGCCTTCGACATCGGATAAGACCAGGGGATCTTCGATCATACCTACGACGGGGGACTTCTCCAACTCCTGCAAAATGCGCAGGACAGCGGCAAGCGGCCGATTGTGATTGAAGTCGTAATGCATCTTGAAACCGGGCGGAGCAACCTCCTCAACAGCTCTGGTTTGTTCGTACACGTCGTAATAGGCGCAAGTGTGGATTTTAAAGATCATATACCCTTCTTCCACGGCTCGCTGAACCTCTTTGGCCAGGTCTTCCGGGGAGGCCGGGCGAGTCCAGGCAGCTACGGGTACGCGGTCGCGTATCTTCTGACCCATGAGTTTGTACGCGGGAATTTCAAGGTATTTGCCCATGGCATCGTAGAGAGCGCCCATCAGGCCGCTGTTGAGATCGGCGTTGATAAAGTCAAAAGGATCGCGGTCGATCAGGTGTTTCACAGTGGATTTAGAAGGGGCCTCGCAGCGTGCATCGCCATAGCCGACAATACCATTGTCAGTCGTAATTTTAAAAATGGTACGATGGTTTATATTGAAAAACCGGGCTTTCTGGTCGGCATTCCGGTCGGCGATTTTGGGATAGATGGGGATGATGTCGATGTCGGTGATTTTCATGATCGAATCCTCCGAGTTAAGTAGAGGCTGAGTGGTCCGACGATGGGAAAGACGCCTTTAAAGGTTACGGATGCCATCGATGGGTTCTCCTAACTGTCATTCACGTCAGGGCGGGTATGGCTGCCTCGCGTTTTGCCAGCGTGGCATGGGCTTTTTTAAAAGTCGCGCTATCGTCGTCTTCGATAACTTCCAGGGTAACACCGCGTTCAAATCCGGGGATGCTACCTGCGTAGAAGGTCTTCTGGTAGATGGCTTCATCGGTAAATTCCCAGATGCGTTTCTGTTTGGCCGCACCGGGCCACGAGATGCGCAGGATGCGTTTTTTTCCTCGGTAGAGCCTTTTAGGTGTGGGTGTATCGGGATCGACCGCGTATTTTTCGACAGCTTTTTCATCGACTTCAATGCCCAGGCCAGGGGCATCGGAGACCTGGATGTGACCGTCAATCACGTCGAGGCGTTTTTTAAGCAAATCGTGTTTCCAGAGTTCGTGACAGGTAATATAGGGCAACTGGGCGTGGGAGAGGACAGAGCCGAGGTGTACGGCGAAGGCAGTGGTAATTCCAGTGCCGACCATTTGTAACCAGAAAGGTTTGTTGAAAGCAGCGGCGAGCGCAGCCTGCCGGCGGACTTCTGTGACACCGCCGCCAATAACAAAGCCATCGCAGGCGTGGGCGTGCAAATATTCTTCCCGGAAGTGTTCGACGACGGGTTTGCATACGCGTTCGCGAAGAATTCTCGCGCCGATGAGATCGCCATAAAGGTAGAAGGGACTTTCGTAGATGCCGACATTGGGGTGATTGTCGAGCTGCTGGAGGATAATCTCCGCTTTTGCCTGATTGAGCAGAAAACCGTTGAAATCTATGTCGAATTTGTAATCTGCGGGTACGAGTTTGCCCACGGCTTCGACCTGCTGGAGGATGTCTCGCCAGGGGCGGGCTTTCATTTTGAAAGAAGTGTACCCGCGTTTGAGAGATTCTCTGGCCTCCGCGACCCAGTCGGCAGGTGACATGTCAATGTCCCACCAGGAGATGGGGCATCGGTCGCGCAATTTGGTGCCGAGCAGGGCATGGACAGGCACATCAGCGGCCTTTCCAACAGCGTCCAGAACAGCGAGCTGTGGACCAAAGCCGATGGCGTCGTTGTGCATGATCTGGAAGGGATTCTGGCCGATCAGTGTATGCACATCGCTAACAGACAGGCTATCTCCATAGCCCACGATCCCCTCATCGGTTTCAATACGGTAGAGATAGACCCGTTCGTCGTGAGTCTGAGCGCGGTGCATGGCGCGTTCGACCCGTTTGCAGTAAAAGGGAATATTGAGGCTAAGACGGGTTGCGTTTGCGATTTTCATGACGGATTTTCTCCAGGTTTTGAGAGGAATTGTCCATCGCTCAATCCCTACTGGCGGCGCAAAGATTCTGCGGTAGGTGCTTCCACTTTGGGTATCCAGGCTGCGTGTGCATCTATGATGTCCTTATACTGCGCATCTCCTGCGAGATTTGTCCATTCGAGACTGTCATTTTCGTGATCGTAGAGTTCTTCAGTTCCATCTGAATAGCGAATATATCGCCATCGTTCAGAGCGCACACTGTGATTGCCCCGAATATGCGTGGTCAGCGCGGGTCGATCCCATTCTCGGTCGGGCTGCGCCATCAGGGGTTTTAAGCTCACACCATCCAGACCATCTCTTTGGGGCAAGCCGCAAACGTCAATAAATGTTGGATACAGATCGACCAGACTGACCGTGCGGTCGCATCGTCCGGGTGCCATACCCGGTGCTGAAATCATAAGAGGCACGCGCGTAGCCTCTTCCCAAAGAGCAAATTTGCGCCAATGGAGTTTCTCGCCCAGGTGCCAGCCGTGATCTCCCCACAGAACAATCATCGTGTTATCGGCATAAGAACTATTGTCGAGTGCATCCAATAATTCCCCGATCATATCATCGGCAAATCGAATACAGGCGAGATACCCCGCAACAGCCCTCCGCCAATTGTCCGTCTCAGTCACATTTTTGTGATCATCCCGCCGCGTGACAAAGGATCGCCCGATGGGAGGCACATCGTCGAGATCGTTTTCGTCTATATTGGGCAATGTGATATCGTCTGGGGGATACAAATCAAAATACTTTCTGGGCACGTACCACGGTAGATGCGGGCGATAGAGACCACAGGCCAAAAAGAAGGGTTTGTCGTGCTTCTTATTCAGCATCTCCTTGCCCCACTGCACCACTTTCCAATCGTCCATTTCCTCCACTGGCACATCTATTGGTCCCCAATCAAACCTGCCTTGATCTGGAAGACCATTCAGCGGTGGATTGGGAGGCAGTGGGTCCCGTCCCTGGGGAACATAGTCGTGATAGGATACCACATCAGCAGGTCTCCCTTGCCGCGTGATTTTGCCTCTACCCGCAACATAATATCCATTGCCCATAAAATGCTGCATCAGAGTTACGGCATCCGGGTCCTGCTGCCGGAATGAATGGGCATTTTCATACACCCCCGTTGTCGTGGGCAATTTGCCAGTCACCAGGCTACCACGCGAGGGATTGCACGCAGGCGCATTGCAATACGCACGGGTAAATAAAGTACTTCGACTCGCCAGGCGATCTAAATTTGGCGTTACAGAATCCGGGTGTCCCCCCAAACAGCCAATCCAATCATTGAGATCATCCACAGCAATAAAGAGCACATTGGATTTTTGTTGTGCGAAAAGCGATGAGGGAAAAGCACTTGCGGCGAGTACAGCGGCAGTACTCGTAAAGGTAGTACATAAAAAATCGCGACGCGTTTGCATGAGCTACTCCTAATTTAACGGCACACCCTCAACCGTGATGCGGTGCATGAGGCGTCGCTGTCCCTGGTAATCATTGAGAGCGCAATGCCAGGTCGCGCGGTTATCCCAAATAGCGAGAGTATCTCTTTCCCAGCGAATGCGGCATGTAAAATCCGGTTGGGAACCGTGCTGGTACAAATACTGAAGCAGAGGTTGGGATTCTTCTTTTTTCCATCCCTCAATTTGAACCGTGAACACGGGATTTACGTAAAGAGCTTTGCGACCTGTAATGGGATGCCTTATGATCAGGGGATGAACAGCATCCTGCGTGGCGAGTTCGGGATTGCCAATGCGACCGCTCTGATCGGGCTTTCTGCCGTTCATTACTCCAAAAACATGTCGGCTGGAGTGCAGGGCATTTAAGTTTTCGAGCGTTTTCCGCAACCCCGGCGAGAGAGTTTCGTAAGCCCTGTACATACTGGCAAACATCGTATCACCACCAAACTCGGGAACTTCGCGTGCGTAGAGAATCGAGCCGAGTGCGGGAATGGTATCGTAAGAATGATCGGTGTGCCAGTTGCGCCCAATATTGGTTTCCTGGTCGGGTTCTTTTCGCACTTCGGCGATGATGGGATTTTCCGCTACGCCCGTAAAAAATCGGTTGACATTGATACCCCCCCAGCGTCGGGCAAATGCGATGTGTTGTTCCTGCGTGAGGGACTGATTGCGAAAGAGAACCACGCTGAAATCCGCAAAAGCCCGATGAATTTCAGCAAATTGTTCTTCACTGATCCCCGACGCAACGTCAACGCCTTCAATTTCAGCGCCAAGTGCCCCAGATAGGGGCTTCACATCGATGGTGCGATATGGTGTGTCCATGTATGTCCTTTCTCAATTATCCCACGCAAAGGGAACCGCTCGTTCTAAAGTTTTAGATCTCATATCCTATCCCTTCACCACCGAACTTTTCCCGTGAATACAACGCCTTCCTCGCCTTTGACAATGCGCCCGATTGGATACACATGGCATCCCGCGCTTTGCAGGTGTGCGTTAATCCTCGCCACAGAATTCTGGGCACACACAAGTGTCATCCCCACACCCATATTAAAAGTCCGTAGCATATCGTCTTCTGGAACCAGACCCTCGGCGCGAATCGTTTTGAAGATGGGGAGAATTTGAAGTGACGAGAGATCAATCACAGCCCGACAGGTTTCGGGAAGAATGCGAGATAGATTATCCTGGATACCGCCACCGGTAATATGTGCCATCCCCTTCAACCCCTCGTCCTTAAACAGCCCCTTTAGAGGCTGATAATAACACTGGTGCGGGCGCAAAATCATATCGAGAAAGGACTCCCCCTGAATATCTCGATCTTTCAACTCCGGCTTATTCTTTAACAACGCCCTGACAAGCGTATAACCATTGGTATGCAGTCCATTGGATGCAAGCGCGAGAACCGCGTCTCCCTCCTCAATCGCAGCGCCATCAATAATACTGTCCCTATCGACAACTCCAATAGCCGAAGCACTTAAAATATACACCCCATCTTCGACAACCCCTGGTTGAACAGATGTTTCTCCACCTGTCAATGCACATCCCTGTGCCTCACAAGCATCGGCAATCCCACCAACGAGTGCTTTGACAACGGGGGGATCGAGTTTGCCGCAGACAATACAATCTTGCACATAAAAAGGATCGGCACCCATAACAATAATATCGTTGATCAAATGATTGACCAGATCATAAGCAATAGACGTGACACTTCCGTGTTCAAACGCCAACTTTTGCTTTGAACCAGGCTCCTCGGTTTTCAGCACGAGAATGGGGTGATCATATCCCTCAAAACGGCCATCAACCAGACTACCAAAAGCCCCCAATTTATTGAGCACTCTCGAATCGCCACGCCCGATATCTGAAGCCATATCTCTTTTAACAGCATCAGTTTCATCAATATTGACGCCACTCTTAGAATAAGACAAAGACTCGTTATCCGGCACTGCGTTCCTCCTATTTATTCTATTTCATTTAATCTGCTGGCGAAGCCAACTTGCCCAACACCGCCCGGCGCACCAGATCCAAACCCTGAATCACCAACCATCGGCGGATATGATCCGAATCCTGAAAGCGGCGACTTGCAATACACGTTCGCGCTTGTGGATCAGAGCCATAAACAGCCATAAACGTTGCGCCACCTTCATAAGGACCAACTATCGCCAGCCCCACACCATCCTCGGGCGCAACCTCCTGAGCCATCGCTTCGGTCAAAGCGCGAGGGTCATCCTGTCCATCCATATTAGCATCTCTTTGCGCGGCCACCACATCACCTGCGCCATTCTCTTTGAACTCCCGCACGACCTGGCCATCTGTCAGCGTATCCACCACCCCAATCTTCAACCCTTTTTCCCGCAACAAATCGCCCACAACCTCGGCCACTGTCTCTTTCCCCGTACCGTAAATCGCAACCCCCAACCGCTTCCTGAGTTCCGCTTCCATCGGCGCAATCAACGCATCGGCATCTTCCTCTGTATCCGCTTTCGCCGCCACGCGCACATCAGTCTGCCCAGCATGCGCCGCCAATCCCACCGTTGGATTGCTCTCAGTCATCAGATCCCCAATTGTGCGATCAATATTGCTCTCGCCCACCGCACAGGTTCGCAACACACGTACCTTTGTAATTTTGCTCCCGCCCATGCGGTCAATCAAAATTGGAATCACGACCTTGTGCAACATATAATCCAATTCCCTCGGCACACCTGGAAGCGAAATCACACAGCCGCGCCCTTTAACATCTTCACTCAAAAAACAAGGCGCCGTGCCCATGGGATTCTCCAGTGGTATAGCGCCTTCGGGAATATACGCCTGTCGCTTGTTATTATCTGCCATCTCACGGCCAAAATTGCGAAACCGCGATGCAATCTGATTTTCCAATATCTTGCTGTAAACAAGCTTGCGTCCCGTTGCACGCGCCACACATTGCCGCGTCATATCATCCACCGTAGGACCAATACCTCCCGATGTCAGAATTACATCTGACCGATCCAGCGCGACATCCAAAACGCCGGCAATCCGATCTTCATTGTCCCCCACAGTCGTTTTATACAACAAATCCATTCCAATATCGCGTAGCGCTTTGGCAAACATCGTGGCATTGGTATCTACAATTTCACCCAACAACAACTCCGTTCCAATCATCACAATCTCAGCTTGCATGTCTCCTCCACTCATTTTTTGCACATAATGGAACTCTATGTTATGTTTTGAGGTCTCACAAAGGTAAGAATTACAACCAGAGACGCAAGGGGTAATCAGTTGAGCCATCCAAACGCAGCACTCGCAGTTCAAAACCTCACCCGCACCTACACGAGTGGGGGGCATCCACTCACCGTTTTGGACAACGTCACATTCACCATCCCCAAAGGCCAAACCTGTGCGATAGTAGGGCCTTCGGGCAGTGGAAAAACCACGCTACTCGGATTATGTGCTGGACTTGATCGTCCATCATCGGGCACAGTCACCCTTCACAACATGGCCCTCGACAGCCTCGACGAAGATCAACGCGCAGCCGTGCGAAATGAATATGTGGGCTTTGTCTTTCAGAGCTTTCAACTCATCCCCACCCTCACCGCCATTGAAAATGTTGCGATTCCTCTCGAGCTACGCGGTAAAAACGGTGTGTTCGGCGAAGCGAGAGAATTGCTCAACCGCGTGGGATTGGGCGACCGCTTGACGCATTATCCCGCTCAGCTTTCGGGGGGTGAACAACAGCGCGTGGGCATTGCACGCGCCTTTATCAACCAACCGCACATCTTATTTGCCGACGAGCCTACGGGCAACCTCGACGCCGACAGCAGTCATACCATCGCCAATCTGCTCTTTGACCTCAACCGAGAAGCGGGCACAACCCTCATCCTCGTCACGCACGATCACGACCTCGCCGCACGCACACAGCGCATCATCCGCCTGCAAGGAGGCAAAGTGGATCAGGATGTGCAGGATTAAAGGATGAACAGGATACCCTTCCCCATTCCTAAATTTTAATTTTTACTATGGATCGAATCACCAGCGTTAAAAATCAGACCTCCAGCCCACTATTCAACGCCTGGACCTGGCGCATGGCCTGGCGCGATAGCCGCACGTATCGTCGCCGCTTGTTGCTCTTTATTTCATGCATATTGCTCGGCGTGGGTGGCCTCGTGGCCGTTCGTGCTCTGGGCGATAACCTGCAACGCGTTGTCGAAAATGAAGCGCGCACACTTTTAGGTGCTGATTTACGCGTCAGCAGCCAGCGCGCTTTTGCGCCTGCGGTTGACTCCCTATTCAACTCATGGGGTGGGGAACAATCCCGAGAAGTGCGCTTTGCCTCAATGGTCTTCTTTCCCAAAAACGGCGGAACCCGCCTGGTACAGGTGCGCGCGCTACAAGGCGACTTTCCCTATTACGGCACATTTGAAACCAATCCACTACAAGCGTCGAAGACCTTTCAGCATACCCATCACGCACTCCTCGACGATGGCTTGCTCGTCCAATTTGGCGTTCAGGTCGGCGATTCCGTGCGAATTGGCAACCACACCTTTGTCATAGGCGGACGCATCACAAAAATATCGGGCGAGGCCATGGCCTTTGCCACAGTGGCACCTCGTGTGTACATCCCCTTATCGCATCTCGATAAAACGGGCCTCATCAAATTTGGCAGCCTGGCGTCTTATGTGGCTTATTTTAAGTTTGATAGCAGCGCGAGAATCGGATCCATCCAGCGCGAACTTCGCCCCTATCGCGGGGATCAAAATTTGCGGACCGAAACCGTTGCCAGCCGTCAAAGACGCCTCAATCGCATATTGGATAATCTCTATATCTTCCTCAGTCTTGTCGCCTTTGCCGCCCTCTTGCTCGGATGTATCGGCGTTGCCAGTGCCATTCACGTTTATACACGCCAAAAAATAACAACCGTCGCCATCCTGCGCTGCATGGGCGCGCAATCGAATCAGATCCTCTGCATTTACGCCATCCAGGCCATCGCCCTGGGTCTTATTGGCACGGGGTGCGGTTCTCTCCTCGGTGTGGGCATTCAGTATCTCCTGCCCGGTGTTCTCGCACAAATCCTGCCCATTGAACTCGATATTCAATTTTCCTATTGGGCGATCATTCAGGGCACCGGCATTGGCCTGAGTCTGTCGCTGCTCTTCGCCCTGCTCCCCCTGTTGCCGATACGTCGAACATCGCCCCTGCACACCTTGCGGGCATCTTTTGAAAATGTGCGATCCAAAATAGATCCTCTGCAAATGATGACCATCGGCGGGATCTGTCTCATTGTCGCGGGATTGGGCATTTTGCAAACCAGCAGTATCCTCATGGGAATTGGTATTGCCATCGGATTTGGCATTGCCTTTGGACTGCTCATAGGCGCATCGTGGCTCATTATCAAAACCGTTCGCCGCTTCTTTCCCACAACCTGGCAATACGTATGGCGACAGGGCCTGGCCAATCTCTATCGCCCACACAATCAGACCGTAATTCTCATGCTCGCACTGGGCCTGGGCACCTTTCTCATCACCACGCTCTATATTGTGCAACATGCCCTGCTCGCTCAAATTGCCATCGCAGGGAGCGACAACCGTCCCAATTTTGTTCTCGTCGATGTGCAAACTGATCAGATTGAAGGTGTAAGCGCGTTGCTTCGCAAACAGAGCCTACCCGTCATCCACCATGCTCCCATCGTCACCATGCGCCTGAAGAGCATCAAAGGTCAAGATGCGCGTTCCTACGGCAGAATACACGATGTGCGGCGCTGGGCAATTCAACGCGAATACCGCTCGACCTATCGAAATCACCTCTTCGATTCAGAACGTCTTGTAGGTGGCACCTGGATCGATGCAGAACGTACAGAAGAACCCATCCCCGTTTCATTTGAGCGCGACATTGCCCGCTCGCTTCGCGTCTCGCTCGGCGATACCCTGACCTTCGACATCCAGGGTGTGTCCGTTCAAACCACAGTACAAAGCCTGCGAGTGGTTGACTGGCAGCGCATTCAGCCAAACTTTTTTATCGTCTTTCCCAAGGGCGTGCTCGAAACCGCTCCCCAGTTTCACGTCTTGACCACGCGCATCAACACAACGGAACAATCCGCTGTGTTGCAACGCACGCTGGTTCAACAATACCCCAATGTCTCGGCTGTGGACCTCGGCCTCATTCTCAAAACCGTTGACGATGTACTCTCACAAATCGCCTTTGTCGTGCGCTTCATGGCACTCTTTAGCGTGATTACCGGACTCATTGTGCTAACTGCCGCAGTCACCACCAGCCGCTATCAACGCATTCGTGAAGCCGTTTTGCTGCGCACTTTGGGGGCATCTCAAAAACAGATTCGCCGCATACTCTTGCTGGAATACACTTTCCTGGGCGCACTCGCTACCCTGACTGGACTCATACTCTCTATTGGCGGTGCCTGGGCTGTCACCATCTTTATTTTTGACATTCACTTTGCCCTGCCCACTGCGGCCATTGCCGGCGTCTTTATCCTCGTCACCGCGCTCACCATCTTTGTCGGCATGCTCAACAGCCGCGGCATAGCCGACCGCCCTCCACTCGAAATTTTGCGAAGCGAAGTGTGAGTTTCTCACTTCTTTTCCAGAACCGGTTTAAGCACGCGCCACACGGTTTCCGCTATAATCCGATGTCCCGCAGCATTGGGATGAATGCGGTCTGGCAGATTCAGTTCAGGAATCCCACCGACACCTTCTAACAAAAAGGGTATCAAAGGCACGCGATTCTTTTCAGATAGAGCAGGGAACACTGCGCGGAAAGCCGTCGTATATATATCTCCCAAATTTGGTGGTGCTTCAATACCCATAAGTATGATTTGAATATCTGGATACTTCTCTTTTGCGCGATCTATAATCCCCTGCAAATTTTGCTGCATTTCAGTCGTGGGAATCCCCCGCAAGCCATCGTTGCCCCCCAATGCCAGCACCAGCACATCGATTTTTCGCCGCAACAACCAGTTGACCCGCCGCAACCCTCCCGCCGATGTTTCGCCACTCAGTCCGCCATTGATCACATCAAACGCCCACCCGAGCGAATCAATCTTTGCCTGAATCAGCGCGGGAAAAGCCTGCGTTTTATCCAGACCATAACCCGCAGTCAGGCTATCTCCCAAAAACAAAACCGTCTTGCGATCCTCTTCAGCATGAGCTGTCCATATCAATCCGAGTAAAACAACGATGAGAAACCGCTTCATTTTTTATCCTCATTCATATCTATGAGCCCCAATCCATTTTCTCCCTTGACCCCAAATATAAGATTGGCTATATTTTTTGCCGACTGGCCTGTAAAAAAAACAATATTTTCGGAACGCCCAGCGTTTCAGCAGCGTTGCCATACCAGTCCACGAGGCACCTGCTTGTTCCTTGCGTCAAATTTCGCGATTTGGTGAAGGGACGGGTAGGTGCTTTTTGTTTTTCAGGAAAATTTCAATTTGTGACGCGGTTGGCCCGAAGGCAACCATTTCGTGTACCAAAAAGAAAGGCCCTCGCGCGAGTTCTTGGCGGGACGGCGCGAGGACCCCAGATCACACCGACAGGTACATGTGGTGTGTCAATGCTTTTGGGCCAACCTCTTTTCCGTTGTGACGTAGCCGTTAAATGTTGTGTTTCAATAATATACAGATTTTATAGTTTGTGTGTTCCGCGAATTTGAGACATTTGAAAAAAAAGAAATAAAAACCTATGCTAAAAAATTATATGACCGTCGCCATTCGACATCTGTTCAAGTACAAAATTTATACGCTTATGAACGTCTCTGGATTGGCGATTGGCATGGCCAGTTTTATTCTGATGCTGTGTTTTGTCCAGCACGAATTGAGTTACGATCGCTTTTATCCAAATTCGGATCGCATTTATCGGGTTATTCGGGAAACGCGTTCAACCGGTGCAGACCAGGCACACTACGAGGCAAATACCTCCGGCGCGCTGGCCGATGCGCTGATGCGCGATTTCCCAGAAGTTCAGCGAGCGACGCGCATGGGGCGTCACGAGATTATGTTGAGGTACAAAGATAAATTTTTCCAGCAGAAGTTCGATCTCGTTGATGCGTCTTTCTTTGACATTTTTCAAATTCCCTTTCTAAAGGGCAACCCTCAAACCGCGCTTCAAGAGCCATATACCATTGTTTTGACTGAGAAGATAGCTCGAAAATATTTCGGCGATGAAAACCCCATGGGTAAAATTCTCACGGTTGATGGGCGGTTCTGGCATGGCGAATTCAAAGTGACGGGCATCTTGCGCGATTTGCCTACCAATACGAGTTTGCAAATCGACTTTCTACATTCAACTGTTGGTGACTCCTATATTCAAGACAAATGGACAAGATGGGAAGATGTGCAAAACCGTATGTTTGTCACATATATCTTGTTGCATCCAAACGCAAAATCTGCCGACTTGGAACGCAAACTGCCCGATTTGATCAACCGCTACATAGGTCCTCAAGTTCGCGCGACCACAACCTATCACTTGCAATCCCTGAATCGTGTACATCTTTATTCAAATGTCGATTATGCTATTGAAACAGAAGAGAATATTCGACAAGCGATTGTCAACCGGGGCCATGGCATACAGGGAGATATTCGACAGGTTTACATGTTTGCCTGTGCGGGAGTTGCCGTGTTGGCGATTGCGTGCATCAACTTCATGAGCCTTTCCACAGCCCGTTCAACGAATCGCTCTCGAGAAGTCGGCATGCGAAAGGTTGTGGGCGCACATAGGCAGCAGTTGATCCATCAATTTCTGAACGAATCTATTCTCATCGCGTTTTTTGCCCTGCCCTTGGCCGTTATGATAGGCAAAGCCGCTCTTCCTTTTCTCAACACCTTTCTAAATCGCGACCTGAATCTGAATATCCTCAACGATTGGACGCTCTTATTGGGGCTAATAGCGGTCACCCTGTTTGTCGGTCTTTTGTCGGGAAGTTATCCTGCACTGTTTCTGTCGAAATTTCATCCTATTGAGGTGCTCAAAGGCACCGGAAAGATGAGAGGTCGAGAAACATCATTGCGTAAGGGCCTCGTTGTTATCCAGTTTGCGATTTCCATTTTGCTGATTGTTGCCACAATAATGGTATCGCGCCAACTCGTGTATATAAAGACAAAAAAGCTGGGATTCAACAAAGAACACATTGTGGTTTTGCCCATCTTCATTACGCATCGGGGGGCCAGGACAGACCCCAATGAGCGTTTGGCTTCGCGTTATAACGTGGTCAAACAAGTCTTTTTGGAACACCCCAACGTGCTCAAGGCGACCGCTTATAATTTTCCTTTTGGTATGGGCACCAACCGTCTGCGTTTGATTCGTGCAGAAGGCATTCAAGATCGGGAAATTCACATGGCGTTTCAGCAAGCCGATGAGGATTATCTCGACACATTTGAAATCGAACTTCTTTCTGGTCGTAACTTCTCTACGGAAATGAGCAGCGATTTTACCGAAGCAATTCTTCTCAACGAGTCGGCAGTGAAATATTTGGGCTGGAAGAAATCGCTTGACAAACAAATAGAAGTCGTGTTTTTGCCTCGCAAAGGGCGTGTAATTGGGGTAATTAAAAATTATCATCATCAATCCTTGCGAGAAACAATCGGTCCTATGGGCATTTATATGCGAACGGGTTTTTATTCTTATCTCGCACTCAAAATTCAATCAAAAAATATTTTAAAAACGATTGAATTCCTGGATAAGACCTGGCAGCGTTTTGTCCCCAACCGACCTTTCACGTTCTGGTTCATGGACGACCAACTGAATACGATGTATCAAAAGGAAGTGCGTCTTGGACAGGTACTTCATGCTTTTACTATCCTGGCCATTTTTATTGCTTGCCTCGGTTTGTTCGCCCTATCTGCTTATACTGCTGAACAGCGCACCAAAGAGGTCGGTATTCGGAAAGTTTTGGGCGCAACAGTATTGAATATTGTTCTGTTGCTTTCAAAGGATTTTGTAAAACTGATCCTCATCGCCAATCTGATTGTCTGGCCTGTCGCTTATTATGCCGCACAACGCTGGCTTGAGAATTTTGCTTATCGGATTGATTTTGGAATAGGTGTTTTTTTGTTGAGTGGCGTTCTTATGCTGATGATTGCTTTATGCACTGTGAGTTATCAAGCCATACGAGTTGCTGTATCTAATCCCGTGGATACTTTGAGAGATGAGTAAATGACTCAGCAAAAATGGTGAGAGTAAACGCCATATCGAGAGCAACTTGTAAAACCGCGGCAAGTGTCGTATAATTCCTCTACCACTCCGATTGTGTGATGGGAGAACATGTTCGCCGAGGTTTTATATGGCTCAGCTTCGCGGAATTGTGGATCGCATTACATTTCAAAACGAAGAGAATGGATACACGGTTGCCCGTTTGCAGGTAGAGGGATTGGCCGCATACAACAACCGTCCGGCGACCATTGTGGGCGAAATGCTGTCTATCA
This sequence comes from Gemmatimonadota bacterium, assembly GCA_009838845.1. NCBI lineage: Bacteria > Pseudomonadati > Gemmatimonadota > Gemmatimonadota bacterium. The sequence continues at coordinate 40,057 of VXRD01000062.1, forward strand.
ACCCGGGTGAGACCGTGGTTTTGGAAGGCGAATGGACAACCCATAAGCAATATGGGGCACAATTCAAAATTGAATCCTACCAGACCGTGCATCCATCTACAGTAGAGGGAATGCGGCGGTATTTGGGTTCGGGATTGATCAAAGGCATTGGGCCAGTCACGGCAAAGCGGATTGTGGATCACTTTGGAAAAGAAGCTCTCGATGTCATCGAAAGAGATCCCAAACGACTGGTCGAAGTCGAAGGATTGGGAGCCAAACGCGCAAAGTGGATTATCGAAGTCTGGGAAGACCAGCGCGAAATTCACAATGTAATGCTATTCTTGCAATCGCACGAAGTGGGCACGGGATACGCCGCAAAAATATGGAAAAAGTACGGGCATGAAGCCGTTGAATTGATTCGGGAAAATCCCTATCGCCTATCTGTAGATGTTTGGGGCATTGGCTTTTTGACGGCAGACCGCATCGCGCAAAAAATGGGCATACCCGCGCATTCAGACCGGCGCATCCAGGCCGGTCTTTTGCATGTACTCAATGAAGCTGCAGACAAAGAAGGGCATGTTTTCTTGCCCGAAGACGCGCTCATTGAATCGTGTGCCGAAGCACTCGATGTCCCTGTTGATGCAATCCCACCATGCGTAGCGCAATTACTCTCCGAAGAATTGATAATCGTTGATGACAAGCGGGTGTATTTGCCACATTTGTACTATGCCGAACAGGGCGCGGCAACGCGGTGCTATCAATTATCCCAGGTACAACGCATTGAACTGGGCAATATCCCAGCGGAGATCAGAGCCATAGAACAGCGCGACGGGGTCACATTCGCGCCCCGTCAAAAATTGGCATTGGAAAAGGCATTGTCGCACAATTTGCTGGTGTTGACGGGGGGGCCGGGAACGGGTAAAACAACGACCATTAAGGGACTCATCGCACTTTTAGAGACGCGAAACAAAAAAATCGCACTGGCAGCGCCAACGGGACGCGCGGCCAAGCGGATGTCTGAGGCGACCGGGCATGAGGCCAAAACCATCCACAGATTGCTAAAATTTAGCCCATCTGAAATGGCGTTTGAGAAAAATTTTGAGAACCCCCTGGAGATCGAAGCCCTGATTGTCGATGAAATATCCATGGTCGATACGGTTCTGATGAACAGTCTATTGCGCGCTGTTCCAATCAGCGCTTCGGTGGTCCTGGTAGGCGACGTCGATCAGTTGCCATCGGTCGGCGCAGGAAATGTGTTGAAGGATGTCATTGCATCTGGCATTGTCGAAGTCGTGGAACTCAACGAGATCTTTCGGCAGGCACAAACGAGCCGCATCATTACCAATGCCCACGCGATCAATCGCGGCGAAATGCCATACTTACAGAATGATCGCGATGCGGATTTCTTTTTTCTCGAAGTCTCGGAACCCGATCAGGTCGTAGAGATGGTTTGTGGATTGTGTGCTGCACGCTTACCGCGCACATATCGTTTGGACAGTATTGAAGATATCCAGGTACTCGTGCCGATGTATCGAGGGGAAACCGGCGCGAATAATCTCAACCAGGTCTTGCAAGACGAGTTAAATCCCAAAGGACAGGAGATGACGCGGGGCGGTATCCGCTTTCGAGTGGGCGACAAAGTGATGCAGGTGCGAAATAACTACGACCGCGATGTTTTTAACGGTGATATTGGGCGCGTCCAGGGAATAGAGGATGATATATTGCGCGTGCGATTTCAGGACCGCGTCTTAGAATACGAGTTTTCGGAATTAGACGAGTTGGTGCTGGCCTATGCCATGAGTGTACACAAGAGCCAGGGTGCAGAATTTCGCGCCGTGGTAATGCCCTTGACCACGCAACACTATATGATGTTACAGCGCAACTTGTTGTACACAGCCATTACTCGGGCGCGAGAACTGGTCGTACTCGCAGGAACAAAACAGGCTCTGGGGATGGCTGTTCGCAACAATCGGGTTGCAGAGCGACACACGACCCTATCGCAGCGCATTCGAGCTGGACTCGTCGAAGAACCTGTTCAGGGAACTTTGCTGTGATAAGCGGATGTTTTTTTAGGTTACGGACACCGCCGCTATGATGACGGGCGGGCACAGGGGCACCGCCCCTACGATGGGTATGATTGTCCTATATCTATGTCGATACTCGTTTATTGTCTAAATTTTTATCGTATATTATACTTAGGTGATCTCCGGTTGAAAGATTTGTATCCAGGAGGCTAATATGCTGTCGAGATGGTTGGTTGGTATAGCGATAATTGTCGTTATAGCAAGTGGTGTTGAAGCCACAGATATCGAGTTTGGAGGGCAAGTTCGGCCTCGCACGGAATTTCGAGATCCCGTTGGCAATGGGCACGACGTATTCACATCTATGCGTACTCGACTGAATATCACAGCGAATTTAGATCAAGATGTGAATGTTTTTATCCAGTTACAGGATGTGCGGTTGTGGGGCGAAGAAAGCAACACCTTCACCGATTATAATGCCGACAATTTCGACTTTCACCAGGCGTATATGGATATCAAAGATATGGGCGGATCGGCCCTATCTCTCCGCATTGGACGACAGGCGATAGGACTCGGCGGACAGCGGATAATCGGCGCAGTCGAATGGGCACAACAAGGGCGTGCCTTCGACGGTATTATCGCAACCGCCAGACCCCAATGGGGCACAGTTCAAGGCGTTGGCGTTCGCCTATCCGATACCACCGCCAAAGATATAAACGGCAATGCCTATCTGGCCGCTTTGTATGCTACTGTAACCAGAACGAGCACATCCGCGGATTTTTACGGCATCTACCACCACGTATCCCCCAAAGGCTTCAATAGAAGTGATAATACGCGGCTATGGACACTCGGCGCGCGCATTTACGGCGAAAAGGCAAACTGGACCTACCGCGCCGAAGGCTCTTTCCAAACAGGCGAACGGCGTGGGCCAAATGGCTCGGCATTTATGTTTGGCGGCAGACTGGGCACAACACTGGGCAAAGGTAGCCTGACCCTGTGGTATGATTATTTATCTGGCGATGGCAATGAGAAAGACAGCAAATGGAAATCATTTGATACGCTCTTTGCAACCAATCACAAATACTACGGATTTGCCGATTTATTTCTCAATATTCCCGTCCACACTCAAAATCTCGGCCTTCAGGACTTTGCGATAAAAGTATCCGTACCGCTGGATGAGGCAGAGCAGTTGCGCTTGGCAGCGGACGGACATGTGTTCTTCCTCGCCCAAAAAGGCAATATGGAATCGGGTCATCTGGCAGATGAACTCGATTTAACACTATCATATCAATACAGCGAAAATGTAACCTTTATGACCGGTTATACAATTGCCCTGGCGCGAGATGCCATCAAGGCGCTGGGCCGATTGAATGAGAACATGCACTGGGCGTATGTGATGAGCAATGTCTCATTTTAATTTTTAGAGAACTTGAGAAAGACTCTGAAATAAAAAAGCCGACCTGAAAACAGATCGGCTTTTCAAATCTCAGCAAATTTGTGATCTCCACATTTTACCTGATTATTTAGTTTTCCCCAAAGGCACTGGCAAAGATCAGAAAATCAGAAAATCCAATGGTGCCATCTCCGTCCAGATCGTACCGCGCATCATATCCCGCATCGCCACGACTTAATCCAAATAGTGCTACAAACTGCAAAAAATCGCCAAAACCAACAGTCCCATCGCTATCAAAGTCGGGATTGGGAGTTTGCGGTTGAACTGTGCCATACGGCGACATATCCCACAGCAGAACCGTGCCATCCCATGACCCTGATGCCAA
>VXRD01000063.1 GCA_009838845.1 Gemmatimonadota bacterium
CCTCTAAAAAGTTCTTGTTGGGACGTTTTTTTAAGGTGATTATGTAGGATAGTGCCGGAATAAACTAAACAAAAAAATATCTGATTTACGCCTTGGCAGCAAACTACTCAAGCCCTGACGGATTTCTATCCAGTTTGATAGAACACGCCAGGGCTTTTTTATGCCTAATGCAGGGAATCATATACGTGAGTGCCGAGGGATGAGAAAGATACTGGCACATCATTTGCATGAATACCAGGTATATTCGTCAGAGGAGTGAATCTAATGACACGATGGCAGCACAAATGTCATTGAACCTGTCAATAGCTCATTTCCCTGCCAACTTATCGCTTTACCGAAGGAGAGAAAATGGAAACGAATAAACGCAAAAAGGGCAAGGGACGGTCAGTAGTCGGTTCTGCTACTGCAGTAACACCAAATGCCGCGACCGCACCGACAATAACGCCGCGTGCAGTTACGGACCCGGGCGTTATTGATCAAGGTCGAGTTTTTTCCGAAGCTGTCCATCAGACCCAGCCCCTGGCCTCAGCGGGCTCCCGAGAGGCGGCTCAAGCTGCTCAGGCGGTTGGTGATGGTACAGCACTGCAAAATGGGCTTCGTCCGGAAACGTGTGAGCGGCTGGTGACAAACGGAAAGGAACTCGGAAGCCTCGTTTCCGGAGCCAATCCAAACGGCAAGGCTGCGGAAGTGGTTGCTGTCTCAGACTACCGTGACCTTCACACTGGTGGAGATCCGAATATTACCAATGCCCCACACAAAATCGCCGACAACGTTCAGGACATTCGATTATCGCCGGATCACGCGAGCCGCAAGGATCTGGTATTTCAATTCCGGACTAAGGACGGGATGCTGATCACCAAGCCCAACGGACAAGTGAAGACGGGATCGGGTCAATATGTCTCCCGCAAACTGGTTCAGATGGCTGAGTCGCCTGGCTATGGGAAAGTCGGGTATGTGGACTCTCGTTATGTGAATCCTGACGGTACACCACGAGTAGCACCGGACGGCTTTACGGATGCTCAAGCACGCAGTCTCCAGAAGGCCAAAGTCCGGTTGCGCGGAATTAAGGACCTGGACTCGCGCGCTGAAAAACTCGTCGAGGATATCGTCAAACACGCAGATGATGGACTTGACCCGGTTGCTCGTCAGCACCTTCAACAATTGCGGGATGATATCGCGATGGCTTACCAACCGCGCAATGTAGCAACTCGAGTGGCTGGAGGTGCTGCTGCTGCGGCAGCAACTGCAGCGATTTTGACTTTGATCTTTCAGGTAGCCTCCGGCGGCGAGATTGATGTGGCCGAAGTGGGTAAGGCCGCAGGCAAAGGAGCACTGTTCGGTGCTGGAGGTGCAATAGCGGACGCTGGTATCTATCACGGTGGGGCATCGTTCGGAATGACGCCTGAGGCGGCGAAGGCGGTTTCGCAGAACGGAGTTGCCGTTGGATTCTGTCTCTTGGCCGTGGGGGCCGATGTATTCTCGGAAATCAAGTCCGCACGCCAAGGAGACATTTCTGTGGCGAATGCGGTGGCTGGTAGCGCATTCAAGTCTGCTCTCGATGTGCTGCCGTTGGTTCTCGCGCCTCTCGGAATCGCTGGTGTCCCGATTCTGGTCGGAACTCAGATAGGTGGTCGGTGGGTCATTGATCGGGTGCGGGAAGCAGATAGAAAGCTGGAGGTCGCTATTGAGGAAGATCTCCTGAGGGTGGCACGTCTTCACATGATCGTGGAAAAAAGAAAACAAGAGTTCGAGTCAGTGGTTCGTGCATGCGATGAGACCGATGCGCTCTATGAGCAGGTGATGTCTCAAACTACTAGGCCGTCCTTGCGTGTCATCAAGTCTTAGAGGAGGATGAAATATGACTAATTTGCAAATTGCTGGGCTTTTCGGAATCGGAATCGCAATCGCAATTGGTGGCGTAGCGTGGGGCTACGACCAGTACCAAAAGCGAAAAACGGAACGGGAAAGATTCTTACATGAAATTGCGCGTCTTGAAAAAGATATCTCGGATTTGGATCAAATGTACGCTGAATCGCAATCTCGTCTCCGTAGTAAGGATGAGCAGAATCGCGCACTCATAGAAGAGATCATGCGGTTGCGCGAAGAACTTGAATCATACCGGGTAGCACTTTGGTATGCTTCTGCCTGATTTGCAATCGGGCCACAACTGATCTGGTAATGCATTGTGATGCCGCTAAAGCGACACTCGCAAGAATCTTAGATAATTTTCCGAAGTCCCATTCACCTGACTGGAACCTTGGATGACGTTTTGAGGAGTAAGGAGATACATGGTCCACCGTGCGAGAATGGGTTATTGTTTTATGTAGCTGATACACCACTTCTTTTTGGCTTGAAACGTGTCAAATTCAAGGTCATAAGCCCTTGAGACATTCCTGAGCGTGCTCTATGTTTGAGACATAAAGATATGGGCCCTTCAAATGGGCAAGCGGTACATATCTTTCACATGACCACCCATCCATGGTTCAAAATGTACCCTTTCGCCTTTCATCTGTGCCCATCTGCGTCCATCTGCGGATTTAAATTCAGGTTGTAAACAAGAGGGCAATACAGCATATTGAAGGCATAATAAGGGTATTTGATTGATTTCCATACCATTTGTCGTGCGATGCTGTGACATTGGCCTGATATTTGCTTTGGAGTCTGACTGTTGCGCGTGTTCCACAAAGATGCCAACCCTCAGACTTAAGACATCGCTTATGGCAGATATTGACTCCATCTCCAAATACCTCATTCAACACATCACGGAAAAATAAAAATCGGCTGGGATTTGACACGATGTGTAAAATCAAATAGATTTGGATATGTTTGGGAGACGTGATAGCAAAATAAGTTTAGATGGTGTTTATTCGTTGTGTCTCTGGTAGAAAAGGGATTGCACATGGCTACTGAAACCATTGAAGGCATTGCCCAAAAGCAAGCCAAACAAGAGGGGCAATTTGACCAGTTCAGCAAACGCTTTGAGGACGCTCAAATGATGCTGGTTCAAGCAATCAACGGCCTGCGAGAAGACAACAAGTTTTTGCTCTCGCGTGTTGATGCAGTGGATAGCAAAATCGGCGAGGTCAACCGCTGGCGTTGGGCAACAACGATTGCGGCGGTTATTGCGGCGTGTGCGCTCTATCGTGTTTTTTTTCCATGACTCAAATAGTGTCTGACACTTTACAGTGCATAGGGCACGGCTTCACTGGATTGGATTATGGTAGGAAAAACAGACGGCGAAAGAGTATCCATCTGGAGTGTTGGGGATAGGGAAAGATTGTTCTTTGTGGGCCTCTCTTTGGCATTCTTTGCTGTTGGATTGTGGTTTGCCCTTTGTCATATTACGCAAGATGGTTTCACCAATGAGGCGATCTTTGATTCCATAAAAATTATTGGACCAATAGGTCTTTCGGCAATTACCTTAACATTTTTTTTAATGGAGGGCAGGAATCTCATGCTTGTTCCAATTGAAAAATATCGCAGAAAACGCTACGAAGAAGGTCGGCAAGAAGGTCGGCAAGAGGGATACCAGGAAGTATTTGCGACAATTCAAGAGAAATATCCGAATATTGACTTGGCGGTCATCCGTGCTGCACTAAAAGAGAAAAATGGGAGTGGAATAGACGATCACAAATAAGCGACATTTTGACAATGGGCATTAGAGTAAAGGAGTAGAGAACGCGCCATTGAATATCTTTTTTTGATTCGCTTTGATATCCACAATTCGGAGTGTCTGAACGATTGTGTACAGAATGGGAAATATTAAAAAACGCCCCGGCGATATTTGTCGGGGTACTTTTTATTTTCAACGACTTTTTAATCCGCGTCATCCGCGATACTCTTTGAGGAAACGGCCCGTGTGGGAAGATGGATTTTGGGCGATGGTCTCTGGCGTGCCGGTTGCGACGATGTTGCCGCCTTTTTCGCCTGCGTCGGGTCCGAGGTCGATGATCCAGTCTGCGCGTTTGACGACGTCGAGGTTGTGTTCTATGATGAGAACAGTGTTGCCGCGGTCAACGAGGCGGTCGAGGACTTCGATGAGGACGCGGATGTCGTCAAAGTGCAATCCCGTGGTGGGTTCGTCGAGGAGGTAAAGCGTTTTACCCGTGGCGGTTCGCGCAAGTTCGGTTGCGAGTTTGACGCGCTGTGCCTCGCCGCCAGAGAGGGATGTGGCCGGTTGACCGAGGCGGAGATAACCCAGGCCCACGTCGGCGAGTGATTTGAGTTGTCGCTGCGCCGCCGGGATGTTGCGGAAGAAGGTGCGGGCTCGATTTACTGTGAGGTTTAAGACATCGGCTATTGAACTGCCTTTGTATCGGATTTCGAGGGTTTCTCTGTTGTATCGGCTGCCACCGCATACGTCGCAGGTGACGAATACGTCGGGGAGGAAGTGCATTTCGATGCGGCGCACGCCATCGCCCTGGCAGGCTTCGCAGCGCCCGCCTTTGATGTTGAAGCTGAAGCGCCCAGCGCCATAACCGCGCACTCTGGATTCGGGCAATTGGGCGTAGAGTTCGCGTATGGCTGTGAAGAGTCCCGTGTATGTGGCGGCATTTGATCGCGGGGTGCGCCCGATTGGGGATTGGTCTATGCGAATGACTTTGTCGATTTGTTCAACGCCTTCGATAGATTTATGAGGCAATGGTTCTGTGCTGGCGCGGTGGAGTTGTCGGGCGAGCGCGGGATACAGGGTGTGATTGATGAGCGAGCTTTTGCCCGAGCCAGATACGCCGGTGACGCATACAAAAACGCCCAGGGGAATATCGATATTGACGTTTTGCAAGTTGTGTCCGCTGGCGCCTCTGATTGAGAGATGCCCGCGGGGG
>VXRD01000064.1 GCA_009838845.1 Gemmatimonadota bacterium
TCATGCGTCGTCTTAAGTCGAGAATAGATGCTTTCATAATTCCTCCTTAAAGTGTTAATGCTTGGTAGATGTTGGCCTGAGTTTCTCGCCCGTCATCCAGCCCATTGCCGTTCCAATCGGTGAATACAAATGGTATTTTCATCACGTTCCATGTTCCCTTGATAGGAGTATTTTCATCACGTTCCATGTTCCCTTGATAGGAGCGTTCCGGCTCTTTGTAAAACCGCATCCACTATCTCCGTGGGCAAAGGACATATCAACGTTGCATTTCTCGCCCGCCAATCCATATTCTTGACCTGGTCTGAAAGAATAATACCCGTCACATCCAATCCCGCAGGAATGGCGACCTCAAAGGGATACCCCTTCACTTGATTGGTAATTGGACAGAGTATTGCCAAATGGGTCTTGCCATTATAAGCACCCGGTGAGAGCACAACAGCGGGGCGACGTCCAGCTTGCTCATGTCCTGCTTGTGGATTGAAGTTAATCCAGACCGCATCGCCGCGCTGTGGGACGTACCCGTCTGGCTTCACCATATTTCACCGCCTACAGCAGGTCCAGTATCTATTTCACCGTGTAAGTTGTGCTCGGTCACCTGGGATAGAAGGTCGTCCAATTTCAAGTCAGATGGCTTTACAGGTTCAATGACCAATTCCTTACCACGCAGCGATAATTCGACCCGCGAATTGGGTTCAAGCCCGATCTGGACAGCGAGTGGTTTGGGAATACGCAGGGCTAAACTATTGCCCATTTCTGCACACGGGTTTCCATATCTTCCTCCTCTAAATAGTAGATACAATGAAGATACATTGAGACTTAGAACTTATCAAGGCCAATTTTGCATCCCTCACGCAGTGGCAATATAATACGCGATATTGCATGTCATATCCCACTGGTAGAGAATGACTTATATCGGCCTCGCAATTTTGTCCACAATTTTGTTGACTTTTTTGTATAAGATATTATTTTGTCAACAGTTTCGTTGACAAAAATTTAATGAATCACCGGGAGACGCGTAATGAACAATTCTGATCGTCCAATCCGCAAGTTCAATCCGGGGACGTTTCAGTCCGACGAGGAGGTGATTGAGCAGTTCGCGGTGAGGAAACACGAACTCGATACGGTGCTTGGGGTGCTGCGCAGGAATATCGGTTCACCATCGTGCCAGCACGTTCTGATGGTCGCGCCTCGGGGTCGGGGAAAGACGATGTTGCTCGCGCGCGTCTCGGCGGAGTTGAATGCTGATGGCGAGCTTTCCAGATGTTTTTTACCGGTTCGGTTTATGGAGGAGAGTCACGAGATATTCGATCTCGCGGATTTTTGGCTCGAGACGCTGTTTTATCTTGTGCAGGAGAGCGTCAGGCACGATTCCGCGCTCGCACAGGAGTTGCGAGAGGCGCACGCCGATCTGGCCGATCACTGGGACGAGGCGTCGCTCGCGGATCGCGTCCGTGACACTGTTCTGGACGCGGCGGACCGGTTGGGCAAAAAACTCGTTCTTATGGTGGAAAATCTGCAGGCGCTCTGCGAAGATATAGATGACGATTTTGGCTGGCAATTGCGCGGCGTGTTGGAGTCCGAGCCTCGGATCGTGCTGCTTGCCACTGCGACGAGTCGCTTTGAGGGGTTGGAAAATGCGGCGGAGCCGTTTTTTGAATTGTTCCGAATTGTCGATCTGGAACCGCTGAGTACCGAGGACTGCTGCCGTCTGTGGGAGGTGGTCAGTGGAGACGCGGTGACTGAGCACGAAATCAGGCCGCTCGAGATCCTGACCGGTGGCAATCCCCGTCTTCTAATTATGGTCGCTGAGTTCGCGCAGCACAGGTCGTTGCGCCAGTTGATGGAAGAACTGGTGACGCTGATTGACGAGCATACCGAGTATTTTCGCGGTTATCTGGAGGCTTTGCCCAGGAGCGAGCGCCGCGTGTATCTCGCGTTGATTGATTTTTGGCGACCGTCGAGTACGAGCGAGATCGCGGCGCGGGCGCGTATGGGGGTTCGGCCCGTATCGACTATGCTCGGCCGACTTGTGAACAGGGGTGCGGTCGTCGTGGAGGGGGCTGGCAGGAAGCGATTGTACGCCGCAGGGGAACCTCTCTATAGCATCTATTACAAGTTGCGGCGCGAGCGCGACGAGGCGACAAGTATGAGGCGTCTGATCCATTTCATGATGGCGTTCTACGGGATAGGCGAGTTGTACCAGATGTCTGGTCGGCTGAGTTTGGAGGCGGCGGAGTCAAAGGTTATTCGCGAAGGTATTGAGCGTGCGCTCGTCGAACCACCGGACGTTGAGGACAGTTTTTTACGCGTGGCAGGGTCGGCTGTCGAATATATATCGGACAGGGCGACGGCAAATGCGCCATTCACAGCGGAACTGCGTTTAAAAGAGGAGATCCAAACGGCGCTCGATGAGAAAGAATTTGAAAGGATTATCGAGATTGGTGACCATTTTATCGCTTCAGGAAGCGTGGATGCATCTCTGATGCCAGAGTCTCTGCTTGCCTACATATTGCATATGAGGGCTATTGCTTATGAAAAATTGGAGGATTTCCAGGGGGTGGTCGCGGTTTGCGATGAGATGGTTGAGCGTTTCGACGACGCGAGCGACCATACACTCCTGGCGCGGATGGCCCGCGTATTGATCCACGGGGCAGGAGCGCGATATGAACTCGGAGAGTTGGGGGTGGTGATGTCGGCATATGAGGCGGTGATTGAGCGTTTTGGTTCCAGCGATGCGCCCGATTTCCAGTTTCCGGTCGCTCTGGCGCTGATAAAAAAGGGAGATTTGCAAGTTCAACAGAGAGAGTTGGGGCTGGCGGTGTCTGTATATGAAGAGGTGATTGCCCGTTTTGGCTCCAGCGATGCATCGGGGATTCAGCTTATGGTCGCCTGGGCGTTGTCCCAAAAGGGAGATTTGCAAGCCCAACTGGGAGAGTTGACGCTGGCAGTATCTGCGTATGAGGAAGTGATCGAGCGTTTTGGTACCAGCGATGTGCCAGCGATTCGGGTTCTGATCGCCTGGGCATTGTCCCAAAAAGGTATGATACAAATTAAGGTGGGGCGTATGAAAGAAGCTATGCTCATAAGTGAAGAGCTTGAGGGAAGACTCGGTGCGTTGGCTGACGATGAGAAGGTGGTGTTTGTATGGCGAGCAAGGTATGTCCATGCTTTGGCACTGCTGCTAAGGAACAGACTACGGATGGCTATGGATGTGTTTCAGTCGGCGTATGCGGTGTTCCTACCTGACAATGAGACGATGATGTACGAGATACTACAACTCGTGCCCGATTTGATCGCAAACGGTGCCTCGGAGCCTGATCTTGTCGATATTCTCCTGTCCAGGGGGAAATCCGATGCGTTGGAACCTCTTATTGTTGCCCTACGACAGCGTTCCGGCGAGGTGGTTCGTGCGCCTGTGGAGGTTCTTGAGGTGGCGAGGGATATTAACAGGCGTATTGAGTTTTTCCGAAATGTATGAAGACATTAAAATGCATTAAGACATAATCTGAATGCGTGATCTTGCTTTTTGCCATTTCCGTCTTATTTTCCCAAAAACAAACGATTGTAAATGTGGGAAGAAGGGAATAAGAATGGCTGAGCAGGTCAGCATGACGGTTCTGGTGATCGATGATGATGCACATATTCGGTCTTCGATAGGGAAGTTTCTCATCGCCAGGGGGCATACGGTTATCGAAGCGGCAGATGGCGAGAAGGGTGTGGAGGTGGTGGAGAGCCAGGCGGTGGATATTGTGATTACGGATGTGAAGATGCCTGGCATGAATGGGTTTGAAGTGCTTCGGCAGGTGCAGTCTATCTCTCCTGAGACCGAGGTGATTGTGATTACGGGTGTGCAAGAGGCGGAGAATGCGTTTCGCGCGTTGCGAGAAGGGGCGTTTGATTTTTTTAATAAGCCTTTTAAGGTGGAGGAGTTGAATGCGGCTATCCAGCGCACTGTGCGCTACCAGGCGCTTCGAAAAGAGAAGGATAGGGTTCAGGCGAGGCTGGATAGGATGGAGGCACAGGAGCGAGAGAAGAGCGGTTTGAATGCGATTATAGGGGAGAGTGAGGCGGTTGTGAAGATGAAGGCGCAGATTCGGCAGGTGGCTGCGACTGATTATACGACGGTGCTGATTGTTGGGGAGACGGGTACGGGGAAGGAACTGGTTGCGCGAGCGGTGCATAGCGAGAGCAACCGCGCTGGCGGTCCGTTTGTTGCCGTGAATTGTTCTGCTATTCCGGGCAATTTGTTTGAGAGCGCGTTTTTTGGGCATAAGAAGGGCGCGTTTACAGATGCAAAGGCAGATCAGAAGGGCCATTTTGAGCTGGCAGATGGGGGTACGCTGTTTCTGGATGAGATCGGGGATATGCCGCTCGAGATGCAGGTGCGCCTGTTGCGCGCTCTGGAAGAGCGATGCATTCGACCCGTGGGGAGTAGTGATGAGATCGCTGTGGATGTGCGCGTGGTTGCTGCTACTAATAGGGTGCTTAGTGTAGCGGTGCAGGAGGGGAATTTCAGAGAGGATCTGTATTACAGGTTGAATGTGTTCGCGATTCAGGTGCCGCCGTTGCGCGAGCGAGCAGGGGATGTTCTGTTCCTGGCGCAGCACTTTTTGGCTGGTTATGCCCGCGATTTGCGGAAGCCGCTGATGGGATTTTCGAGAGAGGCAGAGGATTTGCTTCAGAAACAGGTGTTTCCGGGCAATGTCCGCATGCTGAAGAATGCGGTTGAACGGGCTGCTATTTTGTGCGGGGGTAGGGAGATTGATGCGGATGATCTGAGTTTTGAGCTATTTGAGATTGGTCCGGCCAGTAGCGTTGATCGCATGGTGCAGTCCTTCCCCGAGGATCAGATGAGTCTGCCCGCATTTGAGAAGGCACTGCTTTGTGAGGCTTTGCGACGAACAGAGGGGAATCAGGTTCAGGCAGCCGCGCTTCTGGATGTTTCGAGGATGGTTTTGAGGAATAGGATGAAGCGGTATGGGTTGTGTTGAAGCGGTCAGCGATCAGCCGTCAGCTGTCAGGAAATCCGTGCGTTGCAGGGTTGTCATTGCGGCGTGCAGTAAGCCGCAATCCAGTGGTTTTTGCCTTTGGGTGGTTGGGCGGGGACTGAAAGCTGAAAGCTGAAGGCTGATTGCTGAATATGCGAATGAATAATGTGCCGCTGAATCGCACATGTGCGCGTTTCAGTGTTTCGATTTTTTTTCTTTTTTCTGTAAGTTCTTGTTCCATTCGACTCAGTTCGAGGTAGTGAATTGGCGGATAAGCCATTTTTGCGATTTCCAGTTTTTCACAAATTCTCAATATTTCCTCTGATAGATTTTTTACGCGTTCTGATAAATTTTGAGAGACGGGCTGAAGCCGCGAGATATCTACTTTTCGGGCAAATTGAAATTTCAATGATCGGGAAGTGATGGTGATGGTATTGGGGGTTTCACGCCCGGGGGAGAATGTTTCAGTTGCTTTGAGTTGCCCAGATACAAAACTGTTTTCGGGGATCTGATTTACCAGTTGCTCATAGGTTTCGTCTTTTAACTGGAGCCTCTGAATTTGTACGGGGCGATCCGTTTCTCGCACGCGCACTTTGTCCGGTAAGATGGCGCCGTGTTCTCCGCACGTTTGAACCTGTCCGTTGACTACGATCCAGAACATGGCGGGTCTGGCATCGAGGATCACACCTTCTCCGCGTACGTGCTCCCGCGTGTGTCGCCAGCGTCCTTCAAAGGTTAAGATGGTTTCTGTGTCGGCTTGCCGGTAATCTGCGTATGCAGCAGAGGGTGTGGCCATGAGGTATCTGAATGATTGCCAGATGCCTCCCATGTGCAATATGGGCAGGAATATCAGGAGCATAAGCAAAAGTCCGATTGACAGATAGCGTTCTCCCATAGATCCGGTTTTGATTCTGTATTTTGCGCTGCCGGGGAAGACACAGGCCGCTGAATGGGGATAAAACAGGGGTACACCGCTTTTGGTGGCGCAATCGGCGACTATATGGCTCAGGTAGCCCAGGAGCAAGGCCGCGTAACACGGGATTTGATAGATGAGTAAGGGCCAGATCATGACCGATAGGGCGAGCAGACAGAGCAGCGAGTGTGTGATTGTGCGGTGTCCCCATTGCCGTTCGATGGGGATGGATGCATAAGGGAGCACGCGACCGATATAACTGCGCGGGGAATCTATATCCGGGAGCACGCTTCCTATGATGGCGCATGCGATTGCGGGAAGGTTGCGGTGTAGGGGCAGGGAGAAGAATGAAAAGGATCCCGCTACGGTGAGTAGTCCAAATGCGATATGTGTGGGTGCGGTCATCGTCTGAACCTGTACGTGAAGAATCGTATGCCTACGAGTATCGCGCTGCCAATGCCGGCGAGGACATAGCCTTCCATGCTCCCGATGCCGCGCATGAAGAATCGCGCTGCGACAACGACCAGCAGAAGCAATACCACGGCGAACGTAAGATCAATCTGGCTTCGGGCACCTGTGTGAGATACATGTCTTACGACGGATCGGGTTACGGCGGGTTCTTTGCGGAGTCTTTCGACGATTTCGATGATGGCGCGCGGGTTGCCAGCGCTTTGTTGTAAGATGGAGGTTTCGGTCATGTGGTAGTCTTCTATGTCGGCGCCAGCAGTACACTGTCGGATGAGTTTTTTGGCTTCTGGTGTGGATAAGGGTTCTATTTCTATGCGGTCGAATTTCCAGAAGTGTTTCTCGTAGGTTTTTACAATTTCGCGCAGGGCGGCTATGATGATGTATTTGCGGTTGAGTTTGTCGATCAGGCGTCCGATGGAGGGCGTTATGTCGGATAGGTCATCTACGATTAAGACGCATTCGTTTTTTGCCACTGAGTCGAGTACTATGTCTGTCCAGGTTTGAATGGTTTCGCGGGTGTGTCGTTTTTTGATTTTTTCAAAGTCCTCAATGTGCGGATAGAGTTTTCCGCTTTTGTGAAGTTCTTCCGCAATATTTATGAGGGCTTCTTTTATTGGGGATAGGGTTTTTACTTTGAGTACATAGTCTGCATCGACTTGCGCGAGGAGATGGCTTTTGCCTATGCCGATGGGACCGACTATCAGGGTGTCGATGCGTTTTGATAGGTTTGCTTTTATTAAGCGCAGTTTTTCTTTTCGTTCTACGGACTGGTGTATCATGAGAAACGCCCTCCTGTATGGGTTGGAATTGAAATTTTGTGCCCGTCATATAGGGCAAATACCGTGCCAAACAAGCTAAAAACCCGTAACTAATTGCAGGAGAGCGTGTTTTTAAAAAATGCCAAAAAAAGGACATACGGAAAACTGTGTCATTTGAAACAGTAGGTGTGTCATATGAAACAGTTGGGATAAGAATGAAACTGTTGGTTACCAGACAATTTCGTGGGCGTTGACGACGGGTCCTTCGAGGCAGACGCAGCGATAGCGGCGGTCTTCGGTGGGATATGTTTTGTATTCGACTACGCAGCCGACACAGGCGCCAAAACCGCAGGCCATGTGGTTTTCGAGGGAGGCATAGCAGGGGGTATCTAATTCGGCGGCGATGTGAGCGACGCGCGCCATCATGGGATGGGGACCGCAGGTGAGGATGGTGGTGTGGTTTGGGAGGGTGTGTTCGGCGATGAGTTCTGTGACAAATCCGCGGTGTCCTATGCTGCCGTCATCGGTGGCGATGTGAAGGGGTAGGTCGGCGGGTAGGAGTGCGGACATGTCGGGCAGGCGCGCGGTATTTGCCGCGCCCATGAGGTAGATCATGTCGGGACGGCGGTCGAGGTGTTCCCAGGCCAAAAATGCGAGGGGGACGAGGCCGACGCCACCGGCGACGAGGAGGATGCGTTTGGTTTCCGGGGGGACAAAAGGGTTGCCCAGTGGTCCGCTGGCGTCAAATTGATCGCCGCATTGGGCAGTGGATAAGCGTTCGGTGCCGGGTCCGATGACGTCGTAGATGAGGTCGAGCCAGCCGGCTTTGCGATTTGCGCGCAATACGCTGAAGGGGCGGCGAAGATATGGAGAGGAGCCAGGATCGGTCAGGATTTGCAGGAATTGCGCCGGGCGAGAGGCGGTTGCGAGCCGGGGCGCGTGCAGGCGCATGAGGTAGATGCCCTGGGCTATGGGTTCATTTTTTTCTACGATGGCAGATTCGGAGATGAAGTTTGGGATTTCGGGCATTGTTACTCTGGGGGTTCAAAGTGGATGGCTATGTCTGTCCACATGTCGCGCGGCGCGTCTTCGTGTATGCCGGGTTCAAAGGTGTATTGTTTTGCTGCTTCTACTGCGGCACTGTGAAAGAGTTCGGGTCCAGAGATTACGTGGACTTCGCCCACGCTGCCGTTTTTTAAGATGAGCAAGCGCAAGAAGACCATGGCGGGTTTGCCTTCGGCTCTGGCTTCTTCGGGGTATTCGGGTTCGATTTCTTCTATGACCTGAGGTTCTTCATCGGCATCTACGGCTTCCATGATACCGCCTCCGATAATGACATTGGGTTTGAAGGCGGGTTTTGGAGGGGGTGTTTTTTGCGTTCTGAGCTTTGAGATATCAGGCGGGGTAGCCGTTGTATCCGGTGGTGCGTCTGCTGGATCAGTTCGCGTTGTGTCGGGTTGGGTATCCGACGGTTGCGTTTGGGTGGTGTCTGCTGGCTCGGGCGGGGGGTCGAGAAATTTGCCCTTGAGTTTGTCGGTTGCTATTTTGCCGTATTGTGTGAGGGGGTATCGCTCCTGCACTTGTTCGTAAACGGTTTTTGCCTGTTCGCGCTGGTCCAGGTTATTTTCGTAGGTCCAGGCAAGGGCAAAAAGAGCCTTTGGGGCAAAGAGGCTATTGGGATATTCGTCGGCTATTTGTTGGTAGATGGGTAAGATATCCCGTGTGGGTGTGCCTTCTGCGATGAGGTTTTCTGCTTGCAGAAATCGCGTTTCTGCCAGGGCATCATCGGCGTGTTTTTGATTGAGGCGCGTCCGAGCTTCAACGGCATAAGGTGTGTTGGGGTGTTGGTCGAGGAGCAGTTGGAAGTGTTCTCGCGCTGCGGTTTCATTTTTCAGGCTGTCGGCGTAAATAAGCCCAATGGCATAACGCACCCTGGGTGACAGATCAGTCGTGTCGGTCAGGGTCAATACGCGCTGGTAAATGCTCAGGGCCGAATCGGGTTCGCCGAGATTAAAGAGGTATAGTTCAGCGAGATCGAAAAGCGGTCCCAATGCTTTTTGTGGGTCTTCGACTTTCTCGATCTGTGTCTGATAGCGTTCGAGTGCTACGAGGTCTTTTTGCCGTTGTAAAGCCAGTTTACCCTCATCTGAACTTCGGTCTTCGCGGACGGCTTTTTCGAATAGTTCTTTGGATTTTTCCAGGTTTTTACGCGATTTTTGTTCGATGAGGCCCAGACGATAAAAAGCTGCTGCGCTGTATTCGCTACGGGGATATTTTTTTCCGATGTCGCTGTAAATTTCTTCCGCAGTTTCAGTCTGATCTTTTAGCTGGTATATATGCGCCTGTTTGAGGCGGATTTCGGCTTCGTAAATGCGAAGCCGTTTGATTTTTAATATTTTTTGATACGCGTCCAGCGCCCCGTCATATTTCTGCTGGCGCTCGAGGGTTTCGCCAATTTTGACGCGGGTTTCAAAATTTGTCCTGGTATCGGGTTTTGATTTTAGCACGTTTTCGTAGGCTTCAAGTGCTTCGTCGTATCGGTTCAATTCGAGGAGGTTATTGCCCACGCCTTGCCAGGCGCGCGCGCGTAATTTGTGCTTTTTGTCGAGTGTTTCGAGCAGTGCTTTATAGGATATGATCGCTTCTTCTTTGTTGCCCTGTGAGGCTTCCATTTCCGCGAGTGCCAGATTTGATAGGCCGTACAATTCGGGATTGATTTTTTTGTCGAAAAGAGAAAATGTAGTCCGCGCTTCATTGGTGCGATTCATTGCCCAGAGCGCGCGGCCCTGCCAGTAGCGCGTTTCGGGGATTAGTTCGCTTTCTGGGAAGAGTTTTTGCAGTTCTTGGAATTTGGTGAGTGCTTCGGTGTAATCTTCGCGCCAATAAGACGCTTTGCCGATGAGCAACAAGCTGTCGTCGAACCATTTGCTATCGGGAAAGTATTTGAGCACGATGGACGCTTTGAGTATGGCCCGCTGGTAGAGCGCGTTATAAGTCGCAGATGTTATTCGGCTGCCAGGGGTTTGGGATTCGACGCGTTTTTGCTCGGCTATACTGTACTGTTGTTTGGCGTTGTAAAAGGTGTTGTAATACACGCTTTTGCAGGATGCCAGACAGAGGAAGCAGAGGGATGTGATGTAGATGAGACGAGACATGGGATTTAAGAATTGTGAAAGTCCTGGAGTGAACGGATGCGAATTGTGCTGTTGTTTTTGAGTGATTGGATGCCGGCTACAGCGGCGGCGGCTCCCGATAAGGTGGTTGTGTAGGGCAGGCCGTATTGAACGGCGGCTTTGCGGATTTCAGGGTCGGCGGCCTGGGATTGCTCTCCAGCAGGCGTGTTGATCATGAGAGAGATTTCGCCGTTTTTGATGGCGTCGAGGATGTTTGGGCGCCCTTCCTGGATTTTGAAGATCCGATTACAGGCAATGTTGTGGCTTTTGAGAAAGGCGCAGGTTCCCCCTGTGGCAATGAGGCGAAAGTCCATGTCGGATAGTTGTTGGGCAATCGGTACAAGCCCTTCTTTGTCGCGGTCGTTGACGCTTAAAAATACGGTTCCCTCCTGGGGTAAGCGCACGCCTGCGCCGAGTTGCGCTTTTTGGAAGCTGAGGCCAAAGTCGGTGTCTATGCCCATGACTTCGCCGGTGGATTTCATTTCGGGACCGAGGACGGTGTCAACGCCGGGAAATTTGTTAAAGGGCAAGACGGCTTCTTTGACGGCGATGTGGTTGATGGGTACTTCCCGGGTAAAGCCCTGTTCTACAAGTGTGCGCCCGACCATTGCGCGGACAGCGACTTTGGCAAGGGGCACGCCAATGGCTTTGCTGACAAAGGGCACTGTGCGCGATGCCCTGGGGTTGACTTCTATAATAAATACGTCTTCGCCTTGAATGGCAAACTGAATGTTCATGAGGCCAACGACATTGAGTGCTCTGGCCAGGGCGTGGGTGTGATTTCGCAGTTCATTGAGGTTGGTGTTGGAGATTTGATAAGGGGGCAATACGCAGGCGCTATCGCCAGAGTGTACGCCCGCGCTTTCGATGTGTTGCATGATGCCGCCGATGACGACTGCTGTTGGATCAGCTACGGCATCGACATCAAATTCGTGTGCGTCTTCTAAAAATCGGTCGATGAGGATGGGGCGCTCGGGAGAGGCTTCTATGGCGTTGCGCATATAGGCGATGAGGGCTTCGCGGTCATATACAATTGCCATTGCGCGGCCCCCGAGTACGTAAGAGGGACGCACGAGGACCGGATATCCGATTTGTTCGGCTATGGCGATTGCTTCGTCGGTGCTTATTGCGGTGCCGTTTTCGGGTTGTCGTATGCCCAGTTCTTTGATGAGTGCGCCAAAGCGCTTGCGGTCTTCGGCCAGGTCAATGGCGTCGGGCGATGTGCCGGCGATGTTGAGGCCCCCGCGTTCGAGGTCGCGCGCGAGGTTGAGCGGTGTTTGTCCGCCGAATTGAACGATGACGCCGTCGGGTTGTTCAACATCGGCAATGCTGAGTACGTCTTCGGCAGTGAGCGGTTCAAAGTAGAGTTTGTCGGATGTGTCGTAGTCGGTGGAGACGGTTTCGGGGTTGGAGTTGACCATGATGGTCTCAAATCCGTCTTCTTTGAGGGCATAAGAGGCGTGGCAACAACAATAGTCGAATTCGATGCCCTGTCCAATGCGATTGGGACCGCCGCCCAGGATCATGATTTTTTGTCGATCGGATCGGATGGCTTCGTTGTCTGTCTCATAGGTCGAGTAGTGATACGGTGTATAGGCTTCAAATTCGGCGGCGCACGTATCTACGGTTTTGAATACGGGCGCGACGCCGAGTTCTTTTCGCAGGGCGCGAACAGCCCATTCGTCACTGCGCCACAGGTGTGCCAGTTGGCGGTCGGAAAAGCCGTGTTGTTTGGCTTTGAGCAGGTCTGCGCGGGTGATGCGCGATTTTAAGTCGTTGAGTGTGTGCTGTTTTGTCATGGTTAGTCCATCAGGGCGGCGAGTTCTTTTTCTACTTCGACGAGTTGTCGCATGTTGTCGAGAAACCAGGGGTCAATTTTGGTTGCGTCAAAAATTTCCTGTACGGATAGTCCCGCGTCATAAGCCGTTTTGAGATAGGCCAATCGCTGCGAGTTGGGTTCGCGCAGGCCGCGTTCGAGGGCTTCGCGCGAGAGGGTGTTGGGATGGATGTCTTTGCCGTCGGCACCAAATCCCGCACGCCCGATTTCGAGAGAGCGCAGGCCTTTTTGCAGTGCTTCTTTAAACGTGCGACCTATGGCCATGGTTTCACCTACAGATTTCATTTGTGTGCCCAACAGATCAGCAGTTTGGGGAAATTTTTCAAATGTCCAGCGCGGGATTTTGATGACGCAATAGTCGATGGTGGGTTCAAATGAGGCGGGTGTTTCGCGCGTGATGTCGTTTTGTATTTCGTCAAGGGTGTATCCAATGGCGAGTTTGGCGGCTATTTTGGCGATGGGGAAGCCCGTGGCTTTTGAGGCGAGCGCAGAGCTGCGGGAGACGCGGGGGTTCATTTCTATGACGACGCGCCGGCCCGTGTTGGGATCCACTGCAAATTGGATGTTGGAGCCGCCGGTTTCCACGCCGATTTCTCGGATGCATGCGATGGCGTCGTCGCGCATTTCCTGATATTCTTTGTCGGTGAGGGTTTGCGCGGGTGCCACGGTGATGGAGTCGCCTGTGTGAACGCCCATGGGGTCGAAGTTTTCTATGGAGCAGATGATGACGACGTTGTCGTTTTGATCGCGCATGACTTCGAGTTCGAATTCTTTCCAGCCGATGATGGATTCTTCTACGAGGATCTCAGAGGTGGGCGATAGGCTTAGTCCGTGTGCAGCAGAGTGTCTGAATTCTTCGATGTTGTACGCGGTGCCAGCGCCTGTGCCGCCCAGGGTGTAGGATGGGCGGATGATGGCGGGAAATCCGATTTCAGTCGTGATGTCGAGTGCTTCTTTGAGGGTGTAGGCAAATCGGCCTTTGGGAAAGTCGAGGCCGATTTTATTCATGGCTTTTTGAAAGGCTTCGCGGTTTTCCGCTTTTTCTATGGCGTGTGGTTTTGCGCCGATCATTTCGACGTCGAATTTTTCGAGTGTTCCCTGTTCGTGCAGGGCCATGGCGGTGTTGAGGCCCGTTTGTCCGCCCAGGGTTGGGAGGAGGGCATCCGGGTGTTCTTTTTCGATGATTGCCGCGCATACTTCGGGTGTGACGGGTTCGACATAAGTCTGGTCAGCCATTTCGGGGTCGGTCATGATGGTGGCGGGGTTGCTGTTGACCAGTACGACTTCGTATCCCTCTTCTTTGAGGGCTTTGCAGGCTTGCGTGCCCGAGTAGTCAAATTCACAGGCTTGTCCGATGACGATGGGACCAGAGCCGATGAGCATTATTTTTTTGAGGTCGGTTCGCTTGGGCATTGGGTATAGGGTCCAAAATCAGGTGGTGAGGTTCAGGTCAAAGTAGTCGGTGCTGTTGCGTATCTGGTGAATGGCTGCGGCAAAATTTTCGATGATGTCACTGGCGATGAGGCTTATGTGTCCTGTTTTTTTCGCTGCGATATCAGCGGCGAGGCCGTGGAGATAGACGGCTGTGCATGCGGCTTCTGAGGGGGTGAGTCCCTGACCGATGAGTGCGGCCAATAGGCCCGTTAGTACGTCTCCTGTGCCGCCGGTGGCCATTCCCGGGTTGCCGGTTGGGTTGATGTGCGTTTCGCCTTCTGGCGTTGCGACGATGGTTGGCGCGCCTTTCAGGACTGTGGTGGCTCCGACATCGGTGGCGAATTTCAGGGCGCGGGCTATGGGATCGCGCTGTATTTCGGCGATGCTGTATCCGGTCAGGCGCGCAAATTCCCCGATGTGCGGGGTGAGTACCAGGGGTGTTTCGCAGGCGCGAATCGCATCGAGGTCGCCAGCGAGGGCGTTGAGTGCGTCGGCGTCAATGACTGCGGGACAAACGCAGTCGCGCACGAGGCGGCGGATGAGTTCGACGGTTTCTCGATGGGTGCCTAAGCCTGGGCCAATGGCGATGCTGTCGGCTGTGCGACATGCGCGTTTTATTTCGCCCCGGGCGCGCAGGGATAAGCATCTGACTTTTTTTACTTCGGGTAGCGGGTGGGTCATTGCTTCGGTGACTTTGGTTTCGAGTATGTCGTTGAGGCTTTTGGGTACGCCGAGTGTGACGAGGCCCGCGCCTCCTTTGAGTGCCGCGTTTGCCGAGAGTGCCGCCGCGCCTGTGAGTCCCACAGATCCGGCGAGGATATATACTCTGCCGCAGTCTCCTTTGTGGGCGTCGGGTTCCCGTTGGGGGAGCAGGCGAGCGCAGCGGCGGTTGTCTATCAGGTAGGTGCTGATGCGTTCGGACTCAATTGCCGACCGTGGTATCCCGATGTCGATGAGATGCAGTTTGCCGCATTGGGCGCGTCCGGGGTAGAAGAAGTGTCCAATGCGGGGCAGTGCAAATGTGACTGTGCATGTTGCGGTTGCACAGGGTCCTTCGATTTTGCCTGTGTCGGCGTTGAGTCCAGAGGGTATATCTACGGCGACTATGGGGCATTGGGCGCGGGTGAGTGCGTCTATGAGTTCGGCGTATATGCCGCGGGGAGGTCCTTGAATGCCTGTGCCCAGGAGGGCGTCAACGGCGATGTCGGCATTGGTTAGTGCGTTTTGTACTGTTGCAATGCGATCAACCGGCTGCACGATGTCCGGGGGCAGTCGGTCGAGGTTGGTTTTTGCATCGCCTGTTATTTCCCGGGCGGATGTGGCTGTGAATACCTGGACTTTTGCACCGCTTTGGGCCGCTTGCCTGGCGATGACAAAGCCGTCGCCGCCGTTGTTGCCTTTGCCACAGAGGATGACGATGTGCCGGTTTTGGAGTTCGCCCAACAGGTTTTCTACTGCCCGGGTTACACCTTGCCCGGCGGCTTCCATGAGTTTTATGCCCGGCATACCACTGTCAATTGCCCGATGGTCAATAGATGCCATCTGGGAGCCGGTGATAAGCTCAATCATAGGGGAGGGTGCGAGGTCGTGCGCGCGGTGTGAGATTTTCTGGGTCATGTTACAAGTTTGTGCCTAAAAATACAGGAAGGACACGGGCAACGCAAACCCTTTTTTGGTGGTTGTAAGGATCGGGGATTATTGGGTGTTTGATTGATAAATAGAAGAAAAACAAAGTTTAAGTGTGGTTTCGCCGAGTTGATACAAACCGCTTGACACAGATGGGGGGCTTGTCTATACTTTTCAGATGGTGTGGTGGGGTGCGAGAGCGGTCGAATCGGGCGGTCTTGAAAACCGTTGACCCTCGCGGGTCCGTGGGTTCGAATCCCACCCCCACCGCCATTTATCTTGCATTTATACAGGTCCTTTGTTACTTTTGGCTGTTCGTTTTTGTTCGCGGAGAGGTGCTGGAGTGGCCGAACAGGGCAGATTGCTAATCTGTTGTAGGGGGTTTCCTCTACCGAGGGTTCGAATCCCTCCCTCTCCGCCATATAATTGATAGGTCGATTTTCGATGTCGGATACGGTTTTGCGTTTTGCGCCGTCTCCCACTGGTGGGTTTCACGTGGGCAATGCGCGAACGGCGATTTTTAATCATCTTTACGCGAAGCACTACCAGGCAAAGTTGTTGTTGCGCGTGGAAGATACGGATCGAGAGCGTTTTACAGAGTCGTCGCTTCAGACGATTCTGGATGGTTTGAACTGGCTCGGTGTTGATTTTGACGCCGAGCCAGTGTTTCAGTCGGATAATGTCGAGGCGCATAAGCAAGCCGCCGAGCGTCTGGTGGAGACGGGGCATGCGTATTACGGCTATGAGACTGCGGAGGAGCTTGACGCGATGCGCCGGCAGGCGCAGGTCGAGAAGCGGCGCGTGCGCTACGATCGGGATTTGACGCCGGAACAGCAGGCTGCTTTTGAGGCAGAAGGGCGGCCACGGGTTGTGCGGTTTAAGGTGCCAGCGGGTGAGACGGTCTGGCACGATCGCATTCGGGGGGTGCAGCGGTGGGATAATGCCGAGGTTGAGGATTTTGTTTTGTTGCGGCCCGATGGGTCCCCTGTTTACAATCTTGCGGTGGTGGTGGATGATCACGATATGGGTGTGAATATGGTGTTGCGGTCTGCGGATCATTTGTCGAATACGCCCAAGCAAATTATGCTGTTTGAGGCGCTTTCGTGGATGGTGCCGGAGTATGGGCATTCGACGCTGATTTTGGGTCCCGATGGCAGTAAGTTGTCCAAGCGCCACGGTGCGACGACGATTTCGGAGTATCAGGAGCGGGGTTTTTTGTCGGATGCGATGTTCAATTATCTCGCGCTGTTGGGTTGGGCACCGGGGGATGAGCGCGAGGTGTTTGCGGGAGATGAGTTGACCGAGGCGTTTTCTGTTGAGGGATTACTCAAGAGAGACGCGATTTTTGATGAGAAGAAACTGGTCTGGCTCAATGGCGAGCATATGCGTCTTCGTCCGGTGGATGAGGTTCTGGATGATGCGATACCGATTTGGGTTGTGGAGGGGTGGCTTTCTGAGGCAGAGGCTTCTGAGCGGCGGGATGAGTTGTTGAAGATTGCCGAGTTGTTGCAGCCGCGGTTGCATACACTTCAGGATTTGCAGCATACGGGTTATTTTTTTGTGGATCCGGTGTCGTATGATGCAAAGACGGCAAAGAAGAACTGGAAGACGGATACGCCCGAGCGCGTTGGGTTGATGATTGAGCGTTTGGAGGATTTGGGTTCGTTTGGTGAGGGCGATATCGAGGGTGTGACGCGCACACTATCTGGTGAATTGGGAATTTCGGCTTCGAGGCTGATTCATCCGACGCGGCTCGCGCTTTGCGGCGTTGGGTTTGGGCCGGGGTTGTTTGAGTTGATGGCTGTGCTTGGAAGAGAAACCTGTATTCGCAGGCTGAAGAAGGCGCTGGAGGTTTTGGGGTCGTGATGGGGCGTGCCTTCCTGAATCTTTAATTATATATTTTTGCCCCCTCGTCTAATGGCAAGACATGCGGCTCTGGACCGTAGGATCGGGGTTCGAATCCCTGGGGGGCAATTTCATTTTTTAAAAGGCCGTAAGTTTTTGCTACTACTGAGCAATACTTACGGCCTTTTGTTTTACCTCAGGTTCCTGAGTCTAAAAATGTTAAGTAGCACCTCCGTTCATAGCCGTTTATGCAGGTCGTGCTATTTATCGTCCGTCCGAGTGCGTTCTATTCCGAGCAATTTGAGCCACTGGTAGTTGCAATGCCCTCAAGCCACGCCTGAAAGGCTGCATCAAGCGGCGCACATAGTCCACCCTCACTCCAAAAAGAAAATTTCTCCAGCTTCGTTAGCATTGTCAGGCTCTGAGGAAGCTTACCACTCAACTGGTTGCCACCAAGATTCAATTCAGTAAGGTTGACCAGGTTGCCCAATTCTTTTGGAATTTCTCCACTCAACTCATTGCCATAAAGTCTGAGCACCTCAAGGTTGATCAGGTTGCCCAATTCTGCTGGGATCTCCCCACTCAACTGATTATTGTGAAGATACAGCACCCCAAGGGTTGTGATGTTGCCCAATTCTTTTGGGATCGAAC
>VXRD01000065.1 GCA_009838845.1 Gemmatimonadota bacterium
ATATATAATAGATATGTTTCTTAAAGGAATTGAAGAGGGAAAGAAACAAATGGCAAGTGCTCAATTGCCTAATGTTATAGAAAGTAAGATTGATGGAGACTTTGAAGGCTGGGAAGGAGAAACAGTAGTCAAATTGATAAATGGTCAAATATGGCAACAGTCTGAATACCATTATCATTATCATTATGCTTTTATGCCCAAGGTCTTAATCTATAAGTCTGGCGGAGTGTATAAAATGATGGTTGAAGGAACTAAAAAAGCTATTCGTGTAATACAGCTTAAATAATGCGAATTCAGTGTTAAAAACCCCATCCTGGACGCCTGCTTCAGGCATGCAGGCGTGACGAGTACCACTCGTCATTGCGGCATGCTTAAAGCCGCAATCCAGTTGTCTTTTCGTCATTACTGATATTGGACCTTCAGCGTGCAAGTCCGCTATAATTTCAATCCTTAATTGGCATAAAAATACCTAAGAAGTAGAGGCTGATTGCTTGTTTTGCTGACCACTAAAAACGGAAAACGACATGATCGACGACATTATTGAAAAAATATATAACGACGAGCGCATTTCCACGGATGATGCCATGCGCTTGTTTGCACATCCCAATGTAACCGAATTGGGCTTATTGGCCGATGTGGTGCGGCGCAGAAAATGGCCCAAAGACCAGGTGACTTATAATATTGGGCGAAATATCAATTACACGAATGTGTGCTGGGTAAGATGCGATTTCTGTGCATTTTATCGCCCGCCGGGATCCGACGAAGGCTATACATTGCCCAGAGAACAGATCTTTGAAAAAATTGACGAACTCATTGCCGTGGGCGGCGACGTGCCAAAAGGCAGCGAAATTTTGATGCAGGGGGGCCTGAACCCAAAACTGCGCGTGGATTATTACGAAGACCTCTTTTCCTCAATACGCAATCGCTACCCGCAAATCCATCAGCACTGTTTGTCCGCCACAGAAATTATTTATATCGCGCATATCTCGCGTATGTCACTCGAAAAATGCATCCGCCGCTTACGCGATGCCGGGCTGGATTCTATCCCGGGAGCTGGCGCAGAAATTTTGTCGGACGAAGTGCGCGACATCATCGGTTTTCGCAAAGACCGCGTCCACGAATGGCTTGCGGTGCATCGCATTGCACACGAATTGGGCCTGCACACATCGGCGACCATGATGTATGGACATGTCGAAACCATTGAACAGCGAATAGAACATCTGGAACACATACGCAATTTGCAGGATGAGACAGGCGGATTCACAGCATTTATCGCGTGGAATTTTCAGCCCGATTACACCGCCCTTGCCAACGATCAGGGGCGATGGAATGGCATAAAAGCGACCGGATTTGACTATTTGCGAACCATCTCCATCGCGCGCCTGTTTTTGGACAATATCAAAAGTTTTCAAGCATCGTGGGTAACGCAGGGCGCCAAAGTCGCACAGGTCAGCTTAAAATACGGTGTAAACGATTTTGGCAGCACAATGATGGAAGAAAACGTAGTCAGTGCAGCGGGCACGAGCCATACGGATACCATGACACTTCAAGAGATGCAACGGCTCATTCGGGATGCGGGATACGAGCCTGTAAGGCGAAATACACGGTACGAGATTTTGAATTAGGGGTACGTAGCAATGCGTGTGCGTTTGGGCGTGGTGTCATACTTAAACTCGCGGCCACTGGTTGAAGTGCTGCGCACGGGTGCGATTGATCGCGATTTTGAACTGATCTACGGCGTGCCCTCGCGATGCGCCGAACGGCTGCACACGGGCGAAACCGATGTGGCATTGATCCCCGCTGTAGAAATTGGACGCGGACGTGATGCCTATCGGATTGTGCCCAATATCGGCATTATTTCAAACGGGCCTGTTGGCAGCGTATTTATCGTACTAAACAAAAAACCCGAAGAAATTCAAACACTGGCTCTGGATCGCGGATCGCGCACATCAGTCGTGCTGGCGCAGATCGTACTGGCGCGGCAATTTGGCTGCCAGCCAGAAGTATTTTTTCATCCCCCAGATATAGACGCAATGCTCAAACGCGCCGATGCCGCCCTGTTGATTGGCGATCCCGCGCTGGCATTGTCCCGCAAACGCTATCGAATCCTAGACCTGGGCGAAATTTGGACGCAGATGACAGGGTTGCCTTTCGTCTATGCCTGCTGGACCGGACGCCCCGATGCATTGGCGCCATATCACATTGACAAACTGATCGAGGCCAAAGAAAAGAGCAAGTCGCTCATCCCAAACATCGCAAAGGACTATGCCGCTGAAACCCGCACCCTATCGCCCGCATTTTATGCTGAATACCTAACCAGAAATATCCTCTACGATTTGGGCGATACCGAACTGGAAGGCTTGAAGCGATTCTATGCTTATGGTGTAGAACTGGGATTAATGGACGCAGTGCCAGATATCCGCTTCTATGTTTAAATTTGAAAAAAATCGGCGATAGGCCGGTTTTTTTTATCGAAAACTGGAGAACTTGTGATGCCCGAAAAAAACAAACCAATTCGCGTGGGCGTCGTCGGCGTGGGACGCGGGCGATCATTTATGCGGGCGGCAACACCGACGGGAATGGAACTCGTAGCAATTTGCGATACATGGGAAGAGCGACTAAGACCCGAAGGCAAAGAACTCGGAGTATCGACTTATGTAGATTATCATGCATTTTTGGAACACGATATGGATGCCGTGGTACTCGCCAATTATTTTCACGAACACGCGCCCTTTGCCGTTGCAGCACTGAACGCCGGAAAACACGTCATGAGCGAAACCGCTGCCTGCCATACATTGGGCGAAGGCGTCGCACTTGCGCGGGCGGTAGAGCGCAGTGGTAAAATTTATATGTTTGCCGAAAACTACCCCTACACGGCGTACAATCAAGAAATGAGGCGGCTCTACCAGAAAGGACACGTGGGAGAATTTAAATACGGAGAAGGCGAGTACGTGCATCCCGATCCACCGGAAGTAAAATTGGGGCGCAGTTGCGGGCGCAATCACTGGCGCAACTGGATTCCCTCGACCTATTATTGCACGCATTCGATAGCACCGGTAATGTACATCACAGACACGCGTCCCGTAAAAGTGAACGGATTTGTCATCCCCTACGATTTTGGCGACATGACCAAAACCCTGCACATGAACCGCGCGGATACGGCAGGCGTGATCATCTGCAGGATGAACAATGACGCCGTAATGAAATCCCTGCACGGCGCGTTGCGCGGGCACGGCAATTACGTCAGAATCCACGGCAACAAGGGCGTGATGGAAAACTGTCGAAACGGCGATAAATATCGGCTACGCATATGGAGAGAGCCGTGGGAAAAGCCAAAAGGAGAACCGGTAGAAACCGTTTACAGACCGGACTTCCCGGTACATCACGACCGCGCAACACAGGCCGGACACGGCGGCGGCGATTTCTTCACCAGTTACCATTTCGCCGAAGCGATTCGCACGGGCGAGCAACCCTACCTCGATGTGTATCGCGGCATCGACATGAGTATCGCGGGCATTCAAGCGTGGCGATCAGCACTCAGCGATTCGGCACCGATGGAAGTACCCAATTTTCGCGATGAATCCATAAGAAAGAAATACGAGCGCGATGATTGGTCACCCGATCCCACGCGCAAAAAACCGGGACAACCACCGAGCAGTATTCTGGGAGAAATCGAACCGTCCGATGGCGCCAAAGCACTGGCAAAAAAAGTTTGGGCAAGCCGAGGATACTTTGGAGAATGAGGATCTGATCATGATTGAAATAGCACAAGTGGTACTGGCGATTTACGGCATATTGTTAATTGTCGGAGGAATTATTGGGAAGACGAAATCCGGGAGTTCTGCATCCCTATTCGCAGGCGCGATCTGCGGTATTGCCGCACTCATTGGATACTGGCAAAGCCTGAGCGATCCCGCCGTTGGGTTTTTGACCGGTGGATTGGTCGGATTGTTGCTCACCGGCATATTTATGAGTCGATTTGTCCGCACGCGAAAATTTATGCCCGCGGGATTGGTGCTGCTGCTCAGTCTTCTGGTGGGTATTTTGACAATGATGGCGAGACAGGAATACCTGCTCAATCAGGACAAACCAGTGGAAGAACTGACAAAAAAGGGCCAAGAACAGTGTCCCTGGCCCAACGTCTGAAGGGTCACAGCCTGAAAATCAGGCGTTCACCTCCGAGTTAAAATGTTTCACATTAACCTCCTTTCGATATGCGCAACTCCGCTTCCGGAAGGCGTTTTGCGCGGTGGATGCCAATATATTAGCAAACCGCACCAACCCGTTGGCCCGGTTACATAAACACCTGAATGGATGCAGTTTTTCAGAAACGCAGTGTACTTTTATCGCGTCTTTCCAACTAAAAACGCCTGAGCTATAACACTCAGGCGTTTTTTAATTTGTGATGGCAATGCCGTGTTTGCGGCAGAGCTTGCGAAGTTTCTTCACAGCACCGCCTATGGATTTTCCATTTCGCGTAATACCGAACAAATGCTGGCTGACCACCCGGCGCGAAATACCCATAATCTCGGAGATTTCCCGCTGGGTCTTGCCGTATTTGAAATACAAAACAGCAGCTTCAAATTGTCTTTGCGTAAGCGATTGATTTAAGAGCGTATCGATCTGTGGGATAAGACGTCTAACCCGATCTTCATATTTATAGCGCAAATTCTGGTCTTCGGGCGACTCGTACCACAGGCCAACATCATCCGGCATCATTTCCAGGTCTGATTGATCTAATTGAACTTCCCAAAAATCAGGATTATACATATGTCCGTTCGTCTCCTCCAGGGAATGAATATGTCGGGCGAAAAACCACCATACATACCAGACCCGCGGCTCCGGAGAGACGATAAAACTGCGACGGACAGACAGTGAATGACCGAAGCAGCTACCTCACCGGAGGCGAACCGGGTATGTTATTTGTCGTAAATGCGAAAATTAAAGCCTCCATGTTGCCTCCTTTCAAATAGACATACGTAAACGTTCACATGCAAAATTGCAGCAATCTTACCGCATTGTCAAGACATACCTCTTCGCCCTTACACCGGCATGGATGCACTTTTGGGTGCTCTATCAAAAAGATTTTTTCTTTCTCAATTCATCCCACCAATCCATAAGCGCGCGAATGTGCTTTTCATAGCCGCGATCTGTGGGATGATAATAGGTGCGGTCTCTCAAATTATCGGGAAAATACACCTGATCAATATAGCCATCCGGATCGTCATGTGCGTATTGATACCCCTTGCTGTAATCGAGATCTTTCATAAGCTTTGTCGGCGCATTGCGAATATGCAGGGGCACGGGCAGGTTCAGGTGTTTCTCAACATCGGAAAGCGCGTTATTATACGCGGCATAAACGGCATTGCTCTTGGGAGCTGTAGCGAGATAAACCGTCGCCTGAGCAATAGATAGATCGCCCTCGGGACTGCCCAGAAAATCGTACGCCTCGCGGGCATTGAGCGCAACTTGCAAAGCGCGCGGATCAGCAGCACCCACATCTTCAGAAGCAAAGCGAATCATACGCCTCAAAATATAGTGCGGATGCTCACCAGACGTCATCATACGCGCGAGCCAATACAGTGAGGCATGTGGATCGCTGCCGCGAAGACTCTTGTGAAAAGCCGAAATGATATTGTAGTGTTCTTCCCCTGTCTTGTCGTAAAGATGAGCCTTGCGACCGAGAATTTCGCGCACCGTTTCGGGCGTAGGGTCGCAACCCGTAGCTTCAACAGCCGCAACAACCGTTTCAAGCGCGTTCAGAGACCGGCGGGCATCGCCCTCTGCCGTCTCGGCAATGAGATCTAAAGCCTGGTCATCGATCTGCAAATCGGGAAAGCCGTGTTCCGAATCGGCAATTGCGCGGTCCAGCACCTGGCGAATATGGGACGTATCGAGCAAATTGAGCACAAAAACGCGCGTGCGTGAAAGCAGGGCAGAATTAACCTCAAAAGAGGGATTCTCAGTAGTGGCACCAATAAGCGTAATAACACCATTCTCCACATGGGGCAGAAAAGCATCTTGTTGCGCCTTGTTAAAACGGTGAATCTCATCCACAAAAAAGATGGTACGCCTGCCCAGGCGTCGTTCCTCTCGCGCCCGCGCAATAATCTCCCGCGCCTCTTTGATCCCCGCGGTAACCGCGCTAAAAGACACAAACCGACTCTGCGTCGTACCCGCAATAACCCGAGCCAGCGTTGTCTTGCCCGAACCCGGTGGTCCCCAGAAAATCATGGACGGCAAGCGGTCGCTCTCGATAAGCACCCGAAGGGGCGCACCCGGTCCAACGAGATGATCCTGCCCCACAATATCGTCCAGCACCTGGGGACGCAGGCGTTCGGCCAGAGGCGCGTTTGCCATCTCCTGCTCGGCTTGCGACACGGGTTTTAAAAAAAGGTCTTCATTCATCGGTCTCACCTCTCGCCAAAATATACTCAGATTCCCATACTTTCGCCAATACTCGGAAAAGTGCTTGTAGATGCGATTGAATTCGCTATTTTGAAATCCATTCTCCCATCCCAATCATGAAAGGACCTTATGATAGAAAAACACGACCTGACCGAGGAACAAATTCGCAGATATTACGGCTGGGCAGAAATTGATCCAGACCGCGCGGTTATCGCCGGAGAAACGGGCACATGGCGCATTGTATATCACGCGGGCAAATACGGAATAGACGACGGCGGCGTAATCAAAATCGCGTGGCGCGACGTAAGCGACTGGCAGCGACCACAATTTGACGACCCCTCCGCACCTGCTTATGCATCGGTCTCGACCACGGGACCGGCGACCTTAAAAGCCGTATTCGACAGACAGCGCTATATTCGACCGTGGCGATATTGCGTCACCATCGATGTATTTGACGACTCATTATCCGAAGGCGACACCATAACACTAATATTGGGGGATACATCCGGCGGAAGTCCGGGCAGCCGCGCCCAAACCTTTTGCAAAGATGCGTTTGAATTTCGGGTATCGGTTGACTGGTGCGGCACATGGGTATATACAGAAGTACCATCCCCCAAAGTACCAATAGTAAGCGGTGCGCCCAATAAACTCATCGCACTGGGACCTTCTGAAACAACGCCGGGAGAAGCGACCTGGATCGGAGTAAAAGCCGAAGACATCTGGGGCAACCCGTGTGCAGAATATCGAGGCACGGTAAAAATCGACGCCGATGGCCTTGACGGATTACCCGAAACTTATGTATTTCAGCCAGAACATCGCGGCGTCAGGCGATTTGAAAATGTGACAGCCCCCAAAACGGGCATTTATCGCGTACGGATTCAGGATGAAAACAATGGTTTTGAAGCAGAATGCAATCCACTAATATGTATTGAAACGCGCAAAGACGCGCAACCCTTTTGGGGGGATCTACACGGACAAAGCGAAGAAACAGTGGGAACCAATCCGGTCTCATCCTACTTTCGTTTTGCACGCGAAAAAGCGTGGATGGATTTTGCGGGACATCAGGGAAATGACTTTCAGATTACAGAAGCAATCTGGAATGAAATCAAACACCAGGCAAATACCCAAAATATCGCGGGCAAATTCGTCGCCTTTGTCGGTTGGGAATGGTCGGGCAACACGCCTTCAGGCGGCGATCACAACGTCTATTATCCCGGTGATGATGGACCATTGCACCGCTCCAGCCATGTCCTCATCGAAGACAAATCAGATATAGAAACAGATTGTCAGCACATAACCGACCTCTACCGCGCACTCAAGGGAAAAGACGCGCTGCTAATCCCCCATGTGGGCGGGCGCTATGCCAACCTGACCTGGCACGACCCAAACCTGGAGACTGTAGTCGAGGTTTTATCTGAATGGGGAGAATTTGAATGGTTCTTAAAAGAAGCCCTTGAAAAAGGCTATCGCATCGGATTCACCTGCGGCAGCGACGACCACAAAGGGCGCCCGGGTGCCGCACATCCGGGCAGTGGCGCATTCGGTATTTACGGCGGAATCACATGCGTATATGCAAAAGAATTGACGCGAGAAAGCATCTGGGAAGCAATAAAAACAAGGCGGTGTTACGGCACCAGTGGACAGCGCATCCTCATAGATGTCACCGTAGGTGGACAGCCCATGGGATCGGACCTCGCAACGAACACACCACCTGAAATCGCTGTCAGTGTTTGGGGCACTGCGCCCATAGAAAAAGTGGATATCTTCAGAGGCACGGAAATCATCTACACACATCCCCAAACCATTCCCCG
This sequence comes from Gemmatimonadota bacterium, assembly GCA_009838845.1. NCBI lineage: Bacteria > Pseudomonadati > Gemmatimonadota > Gemmatimonadota bacterium. The sequence continues at coordinate 8,220 of VXRD01000065.1, forward strand.
GCAACAAACAGACATACGCATTGCGTGGTCCGGACAGCGCATTCGCGCGCGCAACCGACTCGTGCGCTGGGATGGCGAAGTAACAATAGACAAAGGGAGAATCACAGACGCCAGAGGCTTTGCCTTTGACTCGGCATCCGAAGGCATTCAATCTGCCGACGACCAATCAGTAACCTGGACATCGGTGACAACCGGCGATGCAGACGGCATCATTTTAACCCTGGACGCCCCGCCCGATGCAACAATCAAATTTGGAACACCCGTCTTGTCGCAAGCGTTAAAACTTACAGAGATCGCAAAAGGACCGGTTGTAATCGACGCAGGTGGTATTGATATGAAGGTCGTATTTGAACAAATGCCCACAGGCATTGGACGCGACATCGCATTTACCCATACTGAGAACCAGTTACATCCCGGCTGTCACCCCTATTGGGTACGCGTAACGCAAATCGATGGCGGGAAGGCATGGGTGAGTCCGGTGTATGTGAAGTGTGAAAAGGAGATATAAATGAACGAATATGCAGTCACATTCACCGAACGCGAAACCGCCAAACTACTACCAGTTGAAATCGATACAGACGCGATCGGTGCAAACGAAGTCGCGGGTCATACCCTTGCAACCCTCATCAGCGCGGGCACGGAATTAAACAGCGGGTATCTCGGCAACAATTTTCCCAGACAATCGGGATACGCAGCTGCCTTCAAAGTTGAAAAAGTGGGGGAAAATGTCGCGGACATATCGCCGGGCGACCTCGCCTTCTGCCCGGGCAATCACGCATCCTACCAGCGAAAACCCGCCTCACAGGTAATTCGCCTGCCCGACAACCTCACGCCAGAAATAGCTGTATTTGCCCGCATGATGGGTGTCTCAATGACCACCCTCACAACCACCTCGGCGCGACCACCCGCCAAAATACTCATCACTGGACTCGGCCTCGTTGGCCATCTCGCGGCCAAAAATTTTCAAGCCTGTGGCTACGAAGTCTATGCCAGCGACCCGGTTGCATCGCGGCGACAAATTGCCTCAGAAACGGGGATTCTCAATGTACTGGATGCTGTACCACTGGAAAATACCGAACTCTCGGGCCAATTCCACCTCGCCATTGAATGCTCGGGACACGAACAGGCCCTGCTCGACGCAGCAGGCGCCGTGAGAAAACGCGCCGAAGTCGTTTGCATTGCCTCCCCCTGGCGCCGATACACGGACCTGCTCATACACGACCTGCATCGCCTCATCTTCTTTAATTACGTCACCATTCGCAGCGGCTGGGAATGGGAACTGCCGCGCCAGCCAGAAGACTTTCGCACCAACAGCGTCTTTGAAAACTTTGCCGGTGCCCTCAAATGGTTGTCCGAGGACCGCGTCAATGTCGATGGCATCTACACAAAATACGATCCCGAAAGATGCCAGCAAGCATATCGTGACCTTTTGCACAAAAAAACCGAACGCCTCGCGGTCGTCTTTGACTGGACGACTTGAGATCCACAGTTAGACACAACCTTAAAATAAGGAGATGACAACCAAATAGCTCCGAGTTTGTTTTCCATTGTTTCACTCTTAGAGCCGGGGGAACTCTTAGAGCCGGGGGAACTCTTACAAGGAGGGTTGTCATGTCGAGATGTATTCGCAGTATAGTCGCCGTCTCACTCGCCGCAGGCGTGATGTTGAGCTGTGGTAGCGAGCGCGTGACCCAGTCGCAGGTAGCAGACGAGCAGGTCGGACAGCCATTGAGCAAATTGGCTGCGACCGGGCACATGACTCAGGCTATAGTAATGGCTACGTTGCGACAGGATGACGCGCCCGTAAGCGATGCCACAATCGAATTTTCGCGTTCTATTGCGGGTCAGGCCCCAGATTACGCATGGTCTGGGATCACCGATGACAATGGTCAGGCGCGAGTAGAGATTACATCGCAAAGTGTAACGGGTTATTACCAGGCACGCGCCATAAAGGACGGGGACACAATCGGTTCCTGGTCGAGCATACCAATTAACGGAGGCTATGAAGTGACGCTCGACTTGCCCGTTGGAGGAAAAGCACAGGTGATGGGTTCATCCGAAATAGGCACGCCGGCACCACCAACCCAATTTACCGTGCGTATTGAGAATATTTCCCCCCCCGTATTTGCTTATATAGCGAGTGGGATTTTTGCCGTGCCGTCGGGCGCAGACGGCCCAGGTCCACTCCCGCCGGGCCAGTCTTATGGATTCTCGTTTGAAGCACCACCGGGGGCCAAAGTGTCCTTTGCCACGATGTTTGTACAGTCCAACGATTTGTTCTATGCCCCCGATGAAGATGGTATCGCGCTCTGGGATGATGCGGGCAATCGCATCTCGGGCGATGTGACGGATCAGGTGATGTTATGGGATTCGGGCACAGAAGTGAATCAACCCATTGGCACGGGTGCAGATCAGGCGCCGCGTCAAAGTGGTGCAAACACGGGTGCGGCTGATGAAGATAACACCGTGCGCATCATCATGGGCGACGACATTCCCGCGGTTGACAGCGTCACTCGCGTAACAATCACGCCGTCAGAAGATTCCGCTACGGGTTTTAGTGTGCAGATTGAGAATGTGTGGACCGGAGAGCAGCCACAACTCCTGGCCCCGGGTGTATTTGTTGTACATATAGGTTCTGCATTTCTGTTTTCATCGGGTTTCCCCGATACGGGCGAGGGCCTCGAAGCACTCGCTGAAGACGGCGACCCCAGTGGTCTGGCAGAGACTGTGAGTGCAAACACAGGTGTGGTTGGGATACTGGCCCCAGGCGTATTTGCCTTACATCAGGAGGCTGGCGTATTATTCACATCGGGTACGCCCGACCGGGGCGAGGGCCTCGAAGCACTCGCTGAAGATGGCAACCCCAGTGGTCTGGCTGGCGTACTGGCAGGGAATGATCGCGTATCAGCCAGCGGCATATTTGCCGTACCCGAAGGTGGAGATGATCCCGGGCCTTTGCTCCCTGGCGGTGCGTATGTCTTTAGCTTCAGCGCATCAGCGGGTGACCGCCTGTCCTTTGCCACGATGTTTGTCCATTCCAACGACCTGTTCTATGCCCCCGACGAGGAAGGTATTCCCCTCTTTGGAGAGGACGGATCGGCAATAATGGGCGATATTACGTCAATGATCCAGTTGTGGTATGCCGGTACAGAGATCAACCAACCCCTCGGTGTTGGCCTCGACCAGGCACCGCGTCAATCTGGCCCCAACACAGGTGCGCCAGATCCGGACAACACTGTGCGCATTGCCAATGGCGACCACATCCCCGCGGTTGACAGCATAATCCGCGTGACGATCATGTCGGGCAATTAACCAATCACGCAGCAACCATATCAAAGGGCAGGTCTTCGGACTCGCCCTTTTTGCGTGTACCTGTCTGCCTTCGTCTTGCACAAAAAAACCGAACGCCTCACGGTCGTCTTTGACTGGACGACTTGAGGTCAGCGGCTAGTGATAACCTTCAAAAGATCAATACTTCGGACAGTTTTTAGGTGTAAAGTTTTTTTGAAATCAACAGGTTAGATGAGACCCCATGTTTTATTTTCAACTTAGCTCTACACCCTGACATTAAAAAAAATGACAACTCTACAAACCTTTGTATTTTTGACTAATTGAGGACCGATCAAAAAGTGTCCGAACCATTGAAAGATAAATGCTTGGCTTGATAGAAAAAAATTTTTGGGTTTATCTTCGAGCAATTCAAAGTTAGAGCTGGGGAACCGTAGTATAAGGAGAGTTTTATGTCGAGATGTATTCGCAGTATCGTCGCAGTCTCACTCGTCGCAGGAGTAATGTGGAACTGTGGCGGCGAGCGAGTCACAACATCGCAGGTAGCAAACCAATTTACTGTGCGTGTTGAGAATATTTCACCCTTGTTTGATTGTATAGCGAGCGGAGTTTTTGCCGTGCCATCGGGTGCTGATGGTCCCGGCCCCCTCCCGCCGGGCCAGTCTTATGGATTCTCATTTGAAGCACCGCCGGGATTCAAATTATCCTTTGCCACGATGTTTGTGCAATCCAACGATTTATTCTATGCCCCCGACGAAGATGGCATCGAGCTCTGGGATGGTGTGGGCAATCGCATCTCGGGCGATGTGACGGATCAGATAATGTTGTGGGATTCGGGCACAGAAGTGAATCAACCCATTGGCACGGGTGCAGATCAGGCGCCGCGTCAAAGCGGTGCAAACACGGGCGCGTCTGATGAAGATAATACCGTGCGCATCGCCATGGGCGACGACATTCCTTCGGTTGCCAGCGTCATTCGCGTAACAATCACGCCGTCAGAAGATTCTGCTACGGGTTTTGGTGTGCAAATTGAGAATGTGTGGAGTGGAGAGCAACCACAACTACTGGCACCGGGTGTATTTGGTGTGCATGTGTATTTGAATGATGGCTTGTTATTTACATCGGGTATGCCCGACCGGGGTGAGGG